>SLTF01000146.1 GCA_007130025.1 Spirochaetales bacterium
AACCTTGTGCCCGAAAACACCCGTCTCATCTCAGCCGCCGTGCGCGACGGAACCGCCTATCTCAACTTCAACGAGAGTTTCCGGTTCAACCCCATGGGGGTTGAAGGATTCATTGCGCAACTGCAGCAGGTGGTGTTCAGCACAACCGAGTTCTCCACCATTCAACGGGTGCAGTTTCTCATTGAGGGGGAAACGGTAAATTTTCTTGGAGGCGATGGAGTGTACATCGGCGCACCGTTGGACCGAACCTCGTTCAGTGATCGGTGAGTGTTCCGAACGCTGTGCATTTTTTTTCCGGTCCGCGGTCTACTCGCGAACGGGAAGCCGTTCCACCTGAACGCGGAGCTCATCTTCCACGTCGGATTCATTCGATTTCATGGTGCCGGGTGCGGCCACCAGAAACAGGAACTCGCGATTACCCCTTCTCCCCACCACCGGTGACGGCATCGTCTGGATTACCGCAACATCCTCGGCCGAGAGCGCCGCGACCACGCGAAGCAAGGTACCGAGCAGGAGCGCCCGGTCGCGGATTACCCCGTCGAACGCTCGGTCCGGGGCGGGAAGTTCAAACTGCGGCTTGACCAGCACCACCGCCCACCGCTCACGGGTCAGTTGCAGCAGTCGATGCGCGGCACCTTTCAGCGAACGAAACGAGAGATCCGCGACCCCGGCGTGCGGTTCGGGTTCGAGCCGCTCGAGGCTCATGATATTCGTCCTCTCGTGCACAACCACGCGGGGATCTTGCCGCAACCGGTAGTCAAGCTGGTTGTAGCCAACGTCAACCGCGTGCACCCGCTCGGCGCCGGCGTGAAGCAGGCAGTCGGTAAACCCACCGGTTGACGCGCCGGCGTCCACAAACACCCTCCCTTGCACGGGCAACTGCCACGCCGCGAGCGCAGCCTCCAGCTTGAGACCGCCGCGGGAGACAAATCGGTTGACGCGCCACTCGAGGGTGGCGTCAGCGGAGACCGATCGCGACGGGTCTCGTTCGGTGCCCCCGTTTACCAGCACCTCACCGCAGAGCACGCGAGCGTGCAGTTCCTTGGGAGAAACGTCGGGAAACCGTTCGCACAGCAAGCGCAGCAGCGGTACCATGGTCAGACCAGCGAGCGTTCCTGAAACCGATGGAATCCAACGGTTTTCCAGTCTGCACGCGAAACGGTGAGCACCGCTCCGTGCAGTACGGCAACGTTATCCGATACCTCGTTGCGCAGCGGCATCTGCGAGCGCACCCGCTCGACGCTGATCTGCGGGTCAAACCCAATGACGCTGTCGGCCGGACCGCACGCGCCGAGGTCGGTCAGGTAGCCGGTTCCGCCCGGCAGGATGCGGTCATCGGCGGTCTGGATGTGGGTGTGGGTTCCAAAGATGGCGTTGATCTGTCCGTCGAGGAAGAAGGCGAGCGCCTCTTTTTCTTCGGTTGCTTCGGCGTGCAGATCGATGAGAATGATATCCGAGACGGCGCTGATCTTGCGGATTGTTTCCTTGGCCTTGCGAAACGGGCAGTCGATGGGATAGAGACGACGGCGCCCTTGCAGGTTAATCACCCCAACTCGCACGCCACGCACCTCAACCACGCAGTGACCGTGACCGGGGTTCCCGCCGGGATAATTGGCAGGGCGCAGAATCCGATCCTCCTGATCCAGGTAGGGAAAGACTTCCTGTTGCTGCCAGATGTGATTTCCGGTGGTAATAACGTGGACGCCCGCCGCAAAGAGCTGACCGGCGATCTCCTGCGTGATGCCGAAACCGCCGGCGGAGTTCTCCCCGTTTGCCAGAACAAAATCGGCTCCGTACTGTTTAACGAGGGAGGAAAGGCCGGCAATGACCGCCCGGATCCCCGAGCGACCGATGATGTCGCCGAGGATCAGAACGGTGAAGTCTTTATCGGGCATACTCGATGATCCGGGTCTCCCTGATCATGGTAACCTTGATCCGGCCTGGATACCGAAGTTGCTCTTCAATGCGACGCGCGATGCTCTTGGCGATGTCGCGTGCCTCGGCATCCGAAACCTTCTCGTGATCGACCATGATGCGCAGTTCGCGCCCGGCCTGGATTGCGTACGCCTTCTCAACGCCCTCGAACTCTTCGGCAATTTTCTCGAGGTTCTCCAGGCGCTTGATGTAGTTGTCGAGCGTCTCACGTCGGGCCCCGGGACGGGACGCGGAGAGCGCATCGGCAATCTGCACAATCACCGACTCAACACAGCTGTGCGGCACGTCTCCGTGATGCGCTGCGATACAGTTCACGATCGCCTCGTCTTCTCCGATCCGTTTCGCCAGCTCAACCCCAAGCTCTACGTGGTTGGTGTCTCCGTCGCTCTCGATGCCCTTCCCCACGTCGTGCAGCAGACCGCCCCGACGCGCGATATCACGATCCGCACCAATTTCCGCGGCGATCATTCCGGCGAAGATTGCCACTTCCTTGGTATGAGCAAGGACGTTCTGTCCGTAGCTCGTTCGGAAGTGCAGGCGCCCGATCGCGCGAATCCCCTCCGGCTTCATGTGATGAACGCCGAGGTCGAAGAGCACTTTCTCGCCCTCTTCGTAGATGATCTGACTGATCTCGGCGGTTACCTTCTGCACCACCTCTTCGATCCGGGTGGGATGAATGCGGCCGTCCGAGATGAGCCGTTCCAGCGATCGCTTGGCGATCTCTTTGCGCACCGGATCAAAACAGGAAACGACCACCGCTTCCGGCGTATCATCGATGATGATATCCACTCCGGTCAGCGTCTCGAGCGTGCGGATATTGCGCCCTTCCCGGCCGATAATCCGACCCTTCATCTCGTCCGACGGCAGGGTGACCGACGTCACCGTGACCTCCGCGTTGACGTCGGAGGCCATCCGTTGGATGGTGGAAACCAGGATCTCGCGAGCCGACTTTTCGGCCGCCGCACCGGCTTCCTGCTCGATCTTGTTGAGCAATCCCTGCGCGTCATGACGCGCTTCGTCCTCAAGGGATTGAACGATCATTTTCTTTGCATCATCGGCCGTCAGCCCGGAGATTTCCTCCAGACGCAGTCGCCAGCCGTCCTCTTGCCGCGAGATCTCGTCCTCGCGCTCACCCAACTTCCTCTCTCGGTCTGCGAAGGCTGCCTGCTGTCGCTCGACCGCCGCAGTCTTGTTTTCTAGGTTTTCGTCCTTCTGAAGAAGCCGTTTCTCGATGCGCTGCAACTCGTTGCGCCGCTCTCTGAGCTCGCGTTCCTGTTCATTCCGCTCCCGTAACAGCTCATCTTTTGCCTCTAAGAGAAGCTCACGTTTCTGAGCTTCCGCTTCTTTGATTGCGTCCCGTTTTAACCGTTCAGCCCTCTGTTCGGACGATGAGAGCTGAAATCTGGCATACAACCAGCGAATTATCCAACCTAGAACAACACCAACGAGAGGAAGGGCGATCCACCACAGTAGTTGCATCGTCACCCCTCCAGTTCAATTAATATAATGCTCAAACGTACCGGATCGACCTTTGTTTGTCAACCATGCACACTGTATACATTTCTACACATATTGCAGGTGTGCCCGTCATGCGGTAGGCTGCCGGCATGATGCGCAAGCGCGAACCGGTTGTCGAGCTGCGAAACGAGGTTGAGGCGCGGTTATTGCAGGCTCACCTCGATGCGGAAGGCATCCCCCACGTGGTAGTCAGCAGGCATGACTCTGCCTACACCGCCATTTTTCAGGTGCAACTCGGATGGGGCCACGTGGAAGCCCCTGAAGAGTACGCCGAACGAATCCGCGAGATCTATGCCGATATGTTTGAGTCCGACGCCACCCTCGATTAGATCCAGTCGGAATCATCACCGAGCAGCCGGCGGTCACGACGCTCGTCTCGCCGTCGAAGACGAAGCGCCCGGCGAAGGCCTCGCTGCAGAAACGTGAGCAGATCGGCAAACAGTTCCTCTGCGTTGTCGTCTTCCACGTGCAGAATCACTGCGTCAAAGACGGCAGTCACCATTGCCGTGGTGTTATGATAGAGACTCGCGCGAAACACTCCCTTGCGCGTTCCCTCACGGATGATCTCATCGACCATGCGCTCGAGATGCGGCCTCAGGCCGTCGCGTCGAGCCGCCCGTTCGTCCGCGCCGGGAAAGCGATACTCGGCCTTCCCAAGAAAGATCCCTTTGAGAATGGGGTTCTGACGAAGCCCGAGGGTGATGAACCGATAGAGGGCGCGCAGTTTGTTCATGGGTGAGTGCAGCCGCCTGACGATCTGGTCGGCCTTGCGGATCCCTTCGGCTTCGATCTCGTCGAGCACGCTTGCGTAGAACGCCTCTTTGCCGGAAAAGTAATTGTAAAAGGTGCCTGCGCTCAACCCGGCCCGCCGGGTCACCTGCTCGATCGAGACCCCCCGGTATCCGTTTCGCTCGAATAAGGATCGCCCAACCGAGAGAAGCAGGGTCCGCCGATCGGTTCGACCGGATGCGATCCGGTTCTGTTCATTCACCACTCTATGATACACAAAATGAATCCAAGTCTCAAATCTTCACTACTCTTTTCTGTCACAAAAATTGCTTTTCTCCGGAATCCAGGCGGTGACGAACGCACGTTCCCGGGCAAACGGTAAGAAAACGATGAGGATCAGCCATTCGATGAGAAATCAGTTGACAAGAGACGGAAAGGTTGTCGATCATCCGCACAGCGTGAAAAAAATGGGTTGTTCATGACAGAATACGAACTCACCTGCCTGGGTTCCGGCCACCGTCTTCCCGACAGCCGAAACACGATTCTGCTGGGAAATGCGAGTGCACCCCAACCCGCCCTCCTTCGGACCGAGTACCAGGCGCGCCGGCTGCAGCTGCTCGATGCCGATCACGGGATCTATCGCTTTCGAGACTGGCTTCCTCTGTCGCGGAGCCTCTCGGGATCGTCGGCTCCCGTTACCTACAGAAGCACCCGCCTCGCTCGCGAACTGGGGCTGAGCAACCTCTACGTCACCTTCAGCGGATACTGGCCGGAACGGGAAGCACTGATGCTCACCGGCACCTTCAAGGAGTGCGAGGCCTTCTCGGTGTGCGGTCGCATTCCCGACGATTTCCCCGAGTCGCTGGTGGTGGCGTCAGCGGGCAACACCGCGCGCGCCTTTATTCACGTCTGCTCGCAGAATCGGATCCCGGCGGTGGTTGTTGTACCCGAGAAGAACCTCGGCGCGGTCTGGAGCCCGTTTCCGGTGCACGAATGCGTCACCGTTGTTGCCGCGGGTGAGGGCGCCGACTACTCCGATGCGATTGACCTTGCCACGAACATCGCGTCGCTCGAGGGGTACATTGCCGAGGGTGGGGCACGCAACGTCGCCCGACGCGACGGAATGGGTACCACGGTGCTCTCGGCCGTCACAACCATCGGGCGTATCCCTGACTACTACTTCCAGGCAATCGGAAGCGGTACCGGAGCGATCGCCGCGTGGGAGGCCAATCGGCGATTCCTCGCCGACGGGCGGTTTGGGAAGACCACCATGAAACTGATGCTCTCCCAGAACGCGCCCTTCCTTCTTATGTACGACTCGTGGAAGCTGCGTTCGCGGGCCCTCGTGCATTGCGATGAGGCGACCGAGAAAGCACAGATCAACGATATCTACGCCGCGGTGCTCTCCAACCGCAACCCGCCCTACTCGGTAACCGGTGGTCTCTACGACGCACTCTGCGCCACCGACGGTGAAATCTTTGCAGTCGAAAACCACGCTGCCCGTGCCGCCGCGCAGCTGTTTGAAGACACCGAGGGCATCGACATTGCCGAAGCGGCCGCCGTTGCGGTTGCAAGCCTGGTAACCGCGGTACGCGACGGAGCGGTCGAAGCCGACGCAACAATCATGCTCAATATCACCGGTGGCGGAATGCGCCGATTTGCTCGAGAACAGAAAACCCATGCAGTTGCTCCCAGAGTGGTGGTTTCCCGTGCGGAAGCCCATCCTGAGACGGTTGCACGGCTCTTGATGGATGCACCAGACGGTGCCCGCCGATAGCATATGGAGGAAGCAATGGAGATGAATACGCGGCCGGATATCTTTGATAAGTGTCATGGTGACGGCGGGTACTATGGTGGCCAGCGGGTAGAAGACGATCACTACTTCACGCGACCGATCGTCGACCCGATTCCCGGACGAATGATGGAGTTCGAGGGGAGCCCTCGCATCATGTGGTCGGTGAACAACTACCTCGGCCTGGCGGAAAACGAAGAGATCAAGCAGGTCGCCGTGGAGGCCGCTCAGACCTACGGGGTAAGCGCGCCGATGGGTTCCCGAATGATGACCGGCAACACCCCGTACCATCTTCAGCTCGAGCGCGAGCTTGCCGCATTCACGCAAAAGGAAGCGGCAATTCTGTTTAACTACGGATATCTCGGCGTCATTGGCACCATCACCTCACTTGCCGGTCCCGAGGATACCCTCATCATGGACAAGCTCGCCCACGCCTGTATCGTCGATGCCGCAATGATGGCCCCGGGGCAGGTCCGGGTGTTCAAGCACAACAACATCGCCGACCTCGAGAGCGTGCTGCAGAGCGTTGAGAAGCAGGGCAAGGGTGGATCGATGGTCCTCGTTGAGGGCGTCTACGGCATGACCGGCGACCTTGCCCGACTGGACGAGATCGCCGCGCTGAAGAAGAAGTATAACTTCCGCATCTTTGTGGACGACGCGCACGGCTGGGGCGTCATGGGTTCTCAGGGACGAGGAGTTGCCGATCACTTTGGCGTCCAGGACGAGGTGGACGTCTACTTTGGAACCTTCGCCAAGGCGTTCGCATCGATTGGCGGGTTTTCCGCAACCACCAAGTCGGTGCGCGACTGGATCAGTTACAACGCTCGCACCCAGGTGTTTGCCAAGAGTCTTCCCATGATCTACGTGAAATCGCTGCAGAAGACCCTGGATCTCGTGAAGAATGCCGATGCAAATCGCGCGAAAATGTGGGCGAACTCCGACAAACTGAAAAACGGGCTGCGAGAACTGGGGTACTTCATTGGCGCGGGCGAATCACCCATCTGCGCGGTCTTTGCCCCCATCAACGGGCGTCAGACCGAGGAGGTCGGCAAGCAGCTGGTCCGCTTCCTGCGTGACCGCGGCGTGTTTGCCACCGCCATCACCTACCCGGTTATTCCCCTGGGACTCTGCATGTTCCGGATGATTCCCACCACCTCTCACACCGAAGACGACATCGCTCGCACCATCGAGGTATTCCGGCAGATGCGCGATGAGCTGAAGATGGATCTGAAGTTCAACGGCGAAGACGAAGCAAAAATCACCCGCGTCTACGGGAAAAGCGCAGCATAGAAGCCTGCCGGGAACCGCCGAATGTTTCCCGGCGTCCGATTGGGCCGCGTCAGTCCTTGATGCGGCCCAATCCCATCGCTCTGATCATCATGCGCGGCAGCGGTTTTCGCGGATCGCGCTTCTGCAGATTGAGGTACCATCCGGCCGCCTTGATGATTGGGACGCGGTGCGTTTCCACAAACTCGATGAGGTTTCCGTCCGGATCTTCCAGATAGGCAAACCTGCCGGCAGCCTCTCCCATGTCAAAGCTCTCGCCGCTGTCGACGGTGAAGGGAAACCCTGCATCCGCTGCGGCTTCCTTTAGCGCGTTCATTCCGATCACGTCAAAACAGAGATGAATGAAGCCGAGGTCTCCCCAATACCGATCGCGAAAGAGGTTGCGGCCTTCGCGGTCCAGCCCCTGAATCAGCTCGATTGAGGTGGGCCCCAGCAGTTGCGAGAATGCGCCGCTTCGCGGTTGAGAGTGCGTCAGCAAGACCCGTCGAAGGGTTGCCCCACCCCCGGGAAGGGCGGCGAGGTCGTCGAACGCGCCGGACTCGTCGTACACAACGCGGTCATAGCCCAGAAGCTCGCTGTAGAGCCGCCGGGCAGCCTCCACGTCGGACACGCCGATCATTGCGCCGCTCACGCCGCCGGTACCGCTCGGCCCCGTTCGTCCAAACCAGCCGTCCCGCTCGGTCACCACGTCAAACAGAAACCCGTGGGGGTCGAGCACAAAACAGTGCACGTTGCCAACCGGATCGACCGCACTCTTTCCGAGCACCATCGCCCCCCGCTCGCGCAGCCGCCGCTCCACCGCGCGGGGATCCTGCGCCTTGATCCGCGCGGCGAGAATCCCGAAGTCCCCGAGCGCAGCCTGAAACGACGCCGGTACGGGAATCCGGCTGGTATACTGCCAGATTTCGAAGCCACCGCCGCCGGCCATGTTGAGGGCGAGCGCCGCGTCACGGCTCTGAACCACCCCCCCGGTGTAGACGGTCATGAGCGGAGCCTCCGCGGCTTCCTGGAACACGGGCACATCCATGTTGAAGTGCTCGCGGTACCAGCGCCACGCACGCCCCTTGTCGGGAATCCCCACCCCAATCTGCTGAATGCCACTGATCATGTAGTCCAAAGGTGATACTCCTCTCGCGGTTCGGCGACACTCACGCCAATACGCCAAGATCGCGGGCCACCGCGGCAAAGGCGGCAACCGCGCGTTCAAGATCCTCGCGGGAGTGTGCCGCGGAAACCTGGGTGCGAATACGGGCGGTTCCTTGTGGGACCACCGGAAAGAAAAATCCAACCGCGTAGATGCCGTGCTCGAGGAGCCGCGTCGCCATGGTCTGCGCGATCTGCGCCTCTCCCAGCATGATCGGCACGATGGGATGGGTACCCTCGGGCACCGTCAGACCCGCTGCAGCGAGGGCGCTGCGAAACCAGGCGGTGTTCTCGAAGAGGCGGGTGCGAAGGGTCGTGTCGCGGCGCACCAGCTCCAGCGCGGCCAGAGAGGCTCCAACGATCGGTGGCGCCACCGAGTTGGAGAACAGGTAGGGTCGCGAACGCTGGCGCAGCATCTCAACCACCGACCGCCGTGCCGCGGTATACCCCCCGCTGGCGCCCCCAAGCGCCTTTCCGAGCGTGCCGGTGATGATATCCACCCGGTCCATGACCCCGCGGTGCTCGTGGGTACCCCGCCCGCCTTCGCCCAGAAATCCAACGGCGTGGCAATCATCAAACATCACCAGGGCGTCGTACCGCTCCGCCAGATCGCAGATCTGATCCAGCCGCGCGATGGTGCCGTCCATCGAGAAGACCCCGTCGGTCGCAATCAGCCGCACCCTCGCGTCCTGAGCCTCGCGGAGCCGCGCCTCCAGTTCGTTCATGTCCGCGTTGCGGTAGACAAGGCGTCGAGCCTTGCAGAGCCGAATGCCGTCGATGATGCTGGCGTGGTTCAGTGAGTCCGAGATCACCGCGTCCTCGGGGCCGAGCAGGGTCTCGAACAGACCACCGTTTGCGTCAAAACAGGAGGCGTAGAGTATCGCGTCTTCGGTCCCGAGAAACTCTGCAAGCTCCTGCTCGAGCCGGCGGTGGATCTCCTGGGTTCCACAGATGAACCGCACCGAGGAGAGGCCGTAACCCCAGCGGTTCAACGCTTCATGCGCCGCTGCGATCACCTCGGGGTGAGAGGCCAGCCCCAGATAATTGTTGGCGCAGAGGTTAATGACCGTGCGTCCGTCTTCCACCGCAATATGCGCATCTTGCGGTCCGCTGATGATCCGTTCGCGTTTGTAGAGCCCGTTGTCCTTGAGACGAGCGAGCTCCGCATCGATGCGGGCGAATTCTGCTTCCATTCGGGCACTCAGAGCCATGTCAACCATCCTACCAAGTCGGTGTGAGCTTGGACAAGGAGCAGCCCCCAGTTGAGTCCAAGGACCGCCACCATCAGAGCATACCCCATGGCCGTTGTGACAACCCGTTCCACGGGTGCGGACTCCGCAACGGCGCCCGGAACGTAGAGTTCTTCCAGAACGTCGTCAATGCTCGCGATCAGACGGCGCGCCTGAATCCGCTTCTTCCCCTCGATGATCCGCTCAAAGTAGAAAAACACCCGCGCGACCAGCCCGCCCAGACGCCCCGGCAGCCGCAGGTCGGGGCGAATGGAGAAGAGCGAGATAAACACCAGCCCGACGATGGTGAACCCCTTCATCACTCCCCCCTCAAGCGCTCCGCGGGTAACCGTCAGGGGACCGATCGAAACCAATACCCGGCCGAACGGCGTCAGCAGGTTGAAGAATGCGATTGAGAACACCGTAACGGCGAAGTAGAGCCACATGATACGCTTCCCGGCCAGGTGGGCAAGTCCGGCAAAGAGCAGTACCTGCACTATCCGCACAGCGAGCAGCGGCTGAAACAGGTAGGCAGGAAGCACGAGGGCCCCGGTGAGGAAGAGATGCATCGCGTTGAGATGCTGCTTGAGTCGGTTGGGCGGTCGTCGACGCCGGCGGTTGGATGGCATGGCGGGCTCAGGCAGGCGCGTAGTAGGTGCGGATTGCCGCCACCCAGCGGGACTGGGCGAAAAACCGCTGGGCGAAGAGCCCCACCACCACGCCGCTGATCGATCCCAGAGCCATGAAGGGTGGCGCGATGATCCACGCCGACCTGCCGAAGATGAAGGTTACCGACAAAAAGATCTGCACGACGTTACTCGCGAGGGCGCCAAAGACGCTGATGCCCAGAAGCGATATCTGGTCCCGGCAGAGAGAGAACGCCGCAAGCATCACCAGGGCACTCGCAAAAGAGCCGGCCGTGGAAAACAGAAACACGTACGAAGCGAGGGTTCCGTTGATCAGACCGTGTCCCAGTACCTTGAGCAGTACCAGCAACAACACGTATGCAGGCGGAAAGAGCTTAATGGTAACCAGAACCGGGAGATTTGCCAGTCCGAGCCGGAAAAAGGGAAACGGCTTGGGAAACAGGTACTCAATGGTGGAGAAAAACAGGCAGAGTGCGCCCATAAAGGCGATCAGTTCGAGCTTTTCGTATTGCCGTCGGTCCACGGCTGCAAGGTACTCCGACTCTGCGTCGCGTTACAATACGCCGCTCACCAGTACGCCGCTCACAAGACGCGCGCAACCACCAGCGTGATATTGTCCCGGCCGCCGGACTCCTTGGCGGCCGACACCAGCTCCTGCGCCGCGCTCGCCACATCGGGTTCGTCGGTCAGTGTTGTCAGGATCGTATCGTTTGACACCATGTCCGACAGACCGTCGCTGCACAGCAGAAAGATCTCGCCCTCCTCGCACTGGTCGCAGACGCGAAAAAAGTCGATGAAGAACTCGTCCTGAGTGCCGAAGCAGTTCACCAGGATGTTACCGGGTATCTTCGGGTTGCCGGTAAACTCTCTGAGAGTGTGATCGCGGCTGAGCTGGCGTAACCTTCCCCCGGTTGCGTGATAACAGCGCGAATCCCCGGCGTGCGCCACGTACCACGACCCTCGATAGGTGAAAAGCAGCGTTGCGGTGGTTGCCATTCCTTCAAACCGAGGTCCCGTCAGCCCCTTGCGGAGCAGCCCCTGATGCGCCTCGGCGCATATCCGGCGTACCCGGTCATCAAGGGCGTCGGGATCGAGTTCACCGTCCAGGGTATGAATCCCAAGCGCGAGCTGCTCCAGCACAAAACGACTGGCCACTTCTCCCGCGTTGCTGCCGCCAACCCCATCCGCGACGCCGAGCACGGTGGGCATGACGGGGTCCACCGGCTCAACCGACGAGAGTACGCCGTCCCGCACGTAGGTTCGCGCGGCAACCGCGATGTCTTCGTTATTCTCGCGCACCAGCCCCACGTCGCTGACGCAGGCAATCTCCAGCATCATGCGCGCGTCGTCCGCAGGTCGTTCAGCACCTCTCGGCGAAAGGCGTCCGACGTCATCGGTTTTCCGAAGTAGTACCCCTGGATACAGGTACACCCTTCCTGATAGAGAAAACTCGCCTGTTCGTACGTTTCAATTCCTTCCGCGATCACGTTCAGTCCCATTGCAGCCGCCATTGAGAGAATCGCGCGAACGATCCCCTGGGTGTTTCGATTAATTAATACATCTTCGATGAAGCTTTTATCCAGTTTTATGGTGCTGATTGGAAACCGTTTGAGATAATTGAGCGATGAGTACCCGGTGCCAAAGTCATCGATCGACACCTTGATCCCCATCTCGTGAATCGTACGAATCTTGCGGATTGAATCGTCGGGGTCATCCATGACGCTGCTTTCGGTCACCTCCAGCCGCAGTCGCGACGGATCGATCTGGTTCTTCGAGAGAACCCGCGAAATATTGGAGACAAGGTAGCGATCCTTGAACTGCCGCGGAGAGAGGTTAACCGACAGATACAAATCGCGAAGCTGGGATTCCGCCCAGAGCTTCAGTTCTGCAGTGGCCGAAAAAAGCGCCCAGTATCCGATGGGAACGATGAGTCCGGTCTCTTCAGCCAGAGGGATGAACCGGCCCGGCGAGACCATCCCGCGCTTGGGGTGCATCCAGCGGATCAGCGCCTCCGCTCCCACGGCGTGGTAGTCCACGACCGCGCTTTCGATGGAGTCAATCTGTACCAGCGGCTGGAAGTGGAGCGCAAACTGCCGGTCGATCTCGGCGATCGAGGGCTCCTCAATCGCGCGGATGATGCTGTTCTGCAGCTCCATCTTCTCGATCATGTCGTGTCCGAGCTGTCGGTTGTAGATCACGGAGGGGCGATTTGCTCGCACCGCCTCGGTGAGGGCGATATCGGCGCTGCGCAGCAGCACCCGTTTTGTGCGCGCGTGCTCCGGGTAGATCGCAATGCCACAGGTGCATCCCACCGACAGAGTGTACTCGGGAAACTGAAACGGACGACTCACCTCATCGATCAGCTGATCGGCGAGATCCGAAACCTCGACCTCGAGGTTGATCGCCATGATGACGAACTCGTTTTCGCGCGTGTGGTAGAGCCGCGAATTGGTCGGCAAGAGCGAGCGGATGCGCTCGGCCGTGCGGTACATGATCCACTCGCTGATGCCGGCTTCCATGGTCTGCTTGATCTGCGCATACCGATCGTCCAGGTCGAGAATCACCAGCGCAACGGTCTTGGTGGTGGGCGATTGTTCGGCCTCGTGAATCACGGCGTGGATGTCGCGATCCATGACCACATGGTTGGGTAGTCCGGTCTTGTGATTGTAGATCAACTGCTGCTCGAGCTTCTGCTTCCGCCGCTCCTGCTCCTGCACCGTATTCCCGAGCTGTTGCAGGTCACGCAGGGTAGACTCGAGGTTGTTCTCCAGGCGGTCAACGCTTTCGGCGAGGACGCGCACGCGCGCCTTGACGTCGTCAGGAACGTCGGATCGGGTGAAGATGTCGCTCACCTCGCGAAGGATCGCGCCGGTGGTGGGTATGGCTTCGGGCTCACTGCTCATGGTCAATATCTAATAAAATTATATTCTCTAAGAATATCCCCACACAATGTAACCCACTCCCGCCGGTTTTTCAAGCGATAATCCCGAGCCGTCACCGGTGTCGCGAATTCCGAAATTGCGTTATACTGGAGGTATCGGGAGGTGGCACCATGCTCTACGGCATCCGCACTCTACACGGTTTCCGGATTCACGCAACCGACGGCGAGCTCGGCCACGTTGAGGACTGCTACTTCGATGACGAGAAGTGGGTCGTGCGCTACGTCGTGGTCAAGACCGGATTCTGGTTTCTCGGCAAGGAGGTGCTGGTTTCGCCCCACTCGGTCACCAGCGTCGATCTCCAGAAGCGTGAGATCAACGTCGCGCTCTCCAAGGCTCAAGTGGAAGAGAGCCCCGATATTGATACGCACCAGCCGATCTCGCGCAAGAAAGAGAGCGAGTTCCATCTCTACTACAACGTTCCGGCGTACTGGGGCGGACTCGGTCTCTGGGGTCACGAGATGGTCCCCGACGGTGGTCCGGTACCGGCCGGCGAGCAGCCGGCCGGCAGCGAAGAAGACGCCCATCTGCGCAGCACCAAAGAGGTGACCGGTTACCGCCTGCACGCGGTGGACGGCGATCTTGGACAGGTGACCGACTTTGTTTTTGACGATCAGACGTGGGCACTCCGCTATCTGATGGCCTCGCTGTCCCACAAACCGGGAATGCGCCGACTGGTGATATCCCCCAAGTGGATCGACCACGTTGTCTGGGCGAAGGCACACGTTGCGGTCAATGCATCCAAAGAGAAGATCCTCTCCGCTCCCGCGATCGACAGCGATGAGCCTATTACCCGGGATTTTGAACAGCGCCTCTTTGGTCACTACACAACGCACCCCTACTGGAGCGACGAAGCAGAACGGAACGGATAACGAAGGAAACCCGTACGCGGGAAGGGAGAACTGAACGCGGCGGGATTCGAACCCACGACCTTTGGCTCCGGAGGCCAACGCTCTATCCAGCTGAGCTACGCGTCCGCAATGCTTTGGTGCTGCTCACGGTACTCTCAAGGGCCGCCGTCTGTCAAGCACGAGGTGCACGTACACGCTTCCCGCAGAGCGTGGTTGCCGATAGAATGCGCGCATGAAACTCACCGCCAAGACGCGCGGCACCTTCGTTGGGGTGCTGCTGCTCTCGCTGTTCATCGGTACCCTGTCGTGGGAAATCGTTGAGCGCATCGTATCAAGTCTGGGATTAACCCTCGACCTCTCGGTTGGACCGGTAGGATTTGACGCCTTTGTCATCGCGGTCTGGGTGCGCATCAACCCCGGAACGGTTGCTGCGGTCTACCCGGGCATTCGGGTCTTCCAGTCCATATGAGCGCCCCGGAGTTGGAATCGGGATTGGGATCGCGCTGCCTGGTACTTGCTTCTTCATCGCCTCGTCGTTCGGCCCTGCTGACGCAGGTTGGAGTTGAATTTCGGGTGGTCCATCCCCAGGTCGATGAAGAGGCGATTTGCCACCCGGACCCGGTCGAGACCGCCGCGATGCGAGCCGTTGCCAAACTCGAGGCAGCCATTCCCCTGATGCGCCCCGATGAATCTGCGCTCCTGAGCGCCGACACCATGGTGTTCCTTGACGACACGGTCTTTGGGAAGCCGGCAACCCGTGACGAGGCGGCCCACATGCTGCGCGCGCTCGCGGGCCGGACACACACCGTGGTCACCGCCTGCGCCATGCTCACCGGCGGCGATACCCGACACCGGTTCGTAGACACCGCCGATGTTCGCTTTCTTCCGCTCGATGAGGCGGAGGTTGCCGATTACCTCGACCACGAGGAGTGGCGCGGCGTGGCCGGCGGCTATCGCGTGCAGGGGGTTGCCGCGCGCTTCATCGAGTCAATCCGCGGCTCCTACGCTACCGTGATGGGCTTGCCAATCCATCGCGTTTATTCTATTCTCAGACCACACATTGGGACGCAACAACCGTCTCAGTAAATCTTCCGACGGCACCGCCGTTCGAGAAACAGTGAAGGATCGTGTCGAGCATCACTCGGCGCGAAGAGGAGGCCTTGTGGCAGTAGTTACCATGAAGAACCTGCTTGAGTCAGGTGTGCA
>SLTF01000436.1 GCA_007130025.1 Spirochaetales bacterium
CTGGTGCTGGCGGGTGCGTTGGTGTTCTTCATGCAGGCGGGTTTCGCGATGGTGGAAACTGGTCTTACCCGTGCAAAAAACGCGGGGAACATCATCATGAAGAACCTGATGGACTTCTCGGCGGGCGCACTTGCCTACTGGGCCATCGGTTGGGCGCTGATGTACGGAGCATCCGCAGGTGGGTTTCTGGGAACCGACGAGTTCTTCCTGGCCGGTGCCGACTATGTGATCTACCGGGACTGGTTTTTCCAGGTGGTCTTCGCCGCAACCGCTGCGACTATCGTGTCGGGAGCCATGGCCGAACGGACCCAGTTCACCGGCTACCTGATTTACAGCGTGATCATCAGCGCAATCATCTACCCGATCTCGGGACACTGGATCTGGAGTGACGACGGATGGTTGGGCGGCATGGGCTTCCACGACTTTGCCGGTAGCACCGTGGTACACAGCGTTGGTGCGTGGGCGGCCATGGTTGGCGCGATCATCCTCGGACCCCGAAAGGGCAAGTACGTCAAGGTAGACGGCAAGATCGTACCCAAGGCCATCCCCGGACACAATATGCCGTTGGCCGCATTGGGTGTGTTCATCCTCTGGTTTGGCTGGTATGGGTTTAACGGGGGAAGCACCCTGTCTGGAACCGATCTCGACATCGCCCACGTGTTTGTGACCACCACCCTCGGAGCCTCAGCCGGTGCGGTTGCGGCCATGTTCACCTCCTGGTTCGCATTCGGAAAGCCGGATCCGAGCTTCTCGCTCAACGGCGCGCTGGCGGGTCTGGTTGGCATTACGGCGGGAACCTGGGTCATCAGCCCCTTTGGTGCCGTTGTGGTGGGCCTCATTGCCGGTGTCATTGTGGTGGGTTCGGTCGAACTCTTCGACAAGGTATTCCACATTGACGATCCCGTTGGTGCGATCTCCGTACACGGCATCTGCGGCGTCTGGGGTACCCTGGCGGTTGGCCTCTTTGCAACCGGCGTGAACGATCCCGACGTGGTGGGGCTCTTTTACGGTGGCGGAATTGGCCAGCTGGGTGTACAGTTTGTTGGTGTGATCGCGGTGTTTGCCTGGGTTGTGGTTACCACGCTCATCCTGTTCAGCATTCTGAAGGCTGCCGGTAAGCTGCGCGTAACGGAAACCGAGGAACTCATCGGTCTCGACATCGGCGAACACGGCATGGAGTCGTACGCCGGATTCCAGATCTTCAGCAACATGTAAGGGAGGGTGGCAATGAAACTGATCATCGCATACATTCAGCCGCACAAGCTGAACGACGTAAAAGAAGAGCTGTACAAGTCGGAGGTCTTCAAGATGTCGGTGACAAACTCCCTTGGCTGCGGACAGCAGAAAGGGTACACCGAATCGTACCGCGGCGTTGACATCGAGGTAAATCTTCTGAAGAAGACGCGCATCGAGATCGCCGTGAACGACGACTTCGTGCAGACCACCATTGACGCCGTGATTCGCGGAGCGCGGACCGGCGAGATTGGCGACGGCAAGATCTTTGTCCTTCCGCTCGAGGAGTGTATCCGCATCCGAAGCGGCGAGAAAGGAAAAGAAGCGGTCGGCTGACGCCACAGCAGATTCGCCCAAGACACACACGCGGCGCGAGGGGCCTTTGTCCTTCGCGCCGTTTTTTTGTAGAGTGCACGGGTATGCATCCCGCTGAAGAAGAGATCGCCCGCCTCGTACCTACCCTGCCTCGAGAGCGAGTAGAGCACTGGCTCGAAACCATGCCCGAGCGGTATACCACCGAGCACTCCCCCCGGGAAATTGCCGATCACCTCACGCTGGCGACAAGCCTCAATGGCGAGCGGCTCTTTCGTCTCGCGCTGAAAACTGGACCGGACTCCGACGACCGTGGGCCCGAGGTAACGGTAACGGTGGTTGCATGGGACTACGCGGCCGAGTTCTCGGTACTGACCGGGGTGCTCGCGGCTACCGGGTTTAACGTGACGGCCGGAGACATCTACACCTCCCGCGCCGGAACCGAAGCGGCAGGCGATCCCGCGAATGCGCTCGACGAACGGGAGTTACGCAGGGTCTTCCCGAACCGGGACTCGCGCGCGCGCTACCTGCAGCATCAGCGGCTGAAAGCCACCGACCGCACTGGGGGGCAGGGCAAGCGGATTATTGTCGATAGCTTCACGGGAAGAGTCCGACCGCCTGCACACGAATGGCTCGAGCGCTTTGAGGCTGAACTCGAGCGATTCATCCCTCTCCTGCATCGGAATACTCCCGAAAGCCTGGAGACCGCAAAGCAGGCCATTAACGAGCTGGTGGTCGAGGCGCTCGCCGAATCGACCATTCAGGCGGAGCGGATCCTCTACCCGGTAGACGTCGAGTTTGATGCTGCAGTAACCGAAACCACCCGCATGAAAATCCTCTCCGAGGACACGCCGTTCTTTCTCTACGCCCTCAGCAGTGCGATTGCCCTGCACGGACTCTCAATCGAACACGTGGAAATCCGAACCCACGGACACCGCATTGAAGACAGCTTCGATCTGGTTGATGCAAACGGCGATGCGGTACACGATGAACCGTGGCTGAACCAGCTGCGTCTTTCGGTAGCGTTTACCAAGCAGTTCACCTACTTCCTCCACCAGTCGCCCGACCCGTACCGCTCGCTGCAGCGATTCGAGACGATGATCCAGGACTTCATCCACCTTTCGCGGCAGGGAAGCATTGGGAGTCTGCTCTCCAGCCCCAAGGTGCTCCAGGACCTTGCCCGTCTGCTTGGCGCCAGCGACTACCTCTGGGAAGACTTCCTGCGGCTGCAGTACGAGACGGTGCTGCCCATGCTCGACCCGTCGGACAGCGAGACGTTGTTGAGCCTGGAGCCCGAACGGATGGCCGAGGCACTTGCGCGGGTGCTCGGGGACCAGACCAACCGCGACGAAAAACGCATCGCACTGAACGATTTTAAGGATAATCAGAATTACCTGATCGATCTGGACCATATCCGCAATCCACACCTGGAGTTCTTTTTCCTCAGCACCCGGCTTACCGCGCTTGCGGAGGCAATCGTGAACGCGGCGCTCGAGATGGCGATGCAGGAGGCCACGGAGCGCTACGGCACACCACGAAGCGTTGCCGGACTCCCGGCGACGTGGGCCGTCATGGGGCTGGGAAAACTCGGGGGAGAGGCGCTGGGGTACGCGTCCGACATCGAACTCATGTTTCTCTACTCCGACGACGGCCGCACCGACGGCCACGAGTCAATCGAGAACCGGGAGTTCTTCAACCGGATGTTCCAGGAATCGGTTCAGCTGATTGATGCGAAGAGAGAGGGGATTTTCCACATTGACCTTCGTCTGCGCCCGCACGGGAACGCCGGTCCGGTTGCGGTGAGTCTCGCTTCCTTTGCCCGCTACTACAGCCGAGAGGCGGTGGCGCTCGAGCGACTCGCCCTGGTTCGCATGCGTCGCATCGGCGGGGACCGGGAGCTGGGAAAACACGTCCAGAGTATCAGGGACGATCTGATCTACTCGGGAAACGCGATCGATCTTCCCGAACTGAAGCGCCTTCGGGCGCTTCAGCTGCAGGATAAAAAATCCGAAGGGCGCCTCAACGCAAAGTTCAGCCCCGGTGGACTGGTCGATCTCGAATACAGCGTGCAGATTCTGCAGGTCATTCACGGGAGGGACAACCGGGCCCTGCGAACGCCGCGAATACACCGGGCCCTGCACGCCCTGGTGGAAGCGGGGCGCATGCACGAGCAGTACGCGGCGCGACTGGTTGCGGCGTACCGGTTTTTCCGCATTCTGATCAACGGACTTCGCATGCTGCGCGGCAACGCCCAGGACCTCTTTTTGCCGGAGTTGGATTCACTTGAGTACCTCCACCTCGCGCGGCGCATGGGATACCAGACCCGTGGAGAACTCTCCCCCGCCGAGCAGCTTCACATGGAGTTTGAGGCGCGTTCGGCTGATGTGCGCGCATTTGTGGAGCGTGAGCTCGGGCGCGACGCACTGCCCGGCAGCGCAACCGGGAACATCGCCGACCTCATTCTTACCGAAGATATTGACGACGAACGCAAAGAAGCCATCCTCAGCGCCGGGGGGTTTACGAACATCCAGCGGGCCTATCGCAACTGGAGCGGCCTCGCCGGGGAAGGGGATCGACAGTTCCTCTTTGCCGAGCTTGCCATTCTCGCCTGGGATGTGGTGCGTGCCTGCCCGGA
>SLTF01000102.1 GCA_007130025.1 Spirochaetales bacterium
CCATTCCAGGTAGGTCGCGATGTACTGGACGGAAGGAACCGTGATTCGGGTTCGGGCGTAGTTTGCCGAGCCAATCCATGCGAAATCAACCGTGCCGTCGGCCAGCCGGCGGGACAATTCCTGATAGTCGCGGGTGACCACGAGGCGCATTGGAGTTCCCGTGACCTCGGCGAGGTACTGCACCAATGGTGAGAGTCCGCGCTGAACCCGTACCGGATCTCCAAACGGATAGGAACCAAAAACCATGGGTTCGGCATGAGCAGATTGCGGAACCAGGAACGACACGAACACCACGCAGAGCAGCGCCGAAAGGGCTCGAAATCGTTTCATTTCTTCATGGTTCATTGCCCCATAATACTGCGCCGCAGGACAGAGTGCAAACGCGTGGCGCACACGGGATTCATGTTGACAGCTGATGAGCGCTGAATTATTCTTGGTGTTTCTTCAGGGGGCAACCGTGACGAAAGAGGAGCAGTTTTCGCTGTTTCGCGAGAAGCGTGCCGAGCTGATGCGAGCCGGTGGAGAGGATCGCATCAAGGCGCAGCACGACCGTGGAAAACTCACCGCGCGAGAGCGGATTGAGGCGCTGGCAGAAGAGGGTTCGTTCATCGAGCATCAGGCCTTCACGGTCGGGCGTGACTCCTCATTCGGGCTCGGCGACAAGCGCTATCCCGGAGACGGGGTGGTAGCAGGCACGGCGAAGATCGGTGACAAGCAGGTGTTCCTCTTCTCGCAGGACTTCACCGTGCTCGGAGGGTCGCTCGGCGAAATGCACGCGGAGCGGATCGCGCAGGTTCAACAGTTGGCGCTGACCAACGGTTCGCCCTTCATCCAGATTAACGATTCCGGCGGCGCGCGCATCCAGGAAGGGGTGCTCTCGCTCGAGGGTTACGGCAAGATCTTCCGCAACAACACCCTCGCCTCCGGAGTCATCCCGCAGTTTTCCGTCATTCTCGGCCCCTGTGCCGGTGGGGCGGTCTATTCGCCGGCCATCACCGATTTCATCTTCATGGTGGACGGCGTCAGTAACATGTACATCACCGGTCCCGATGTCATCCGGACGGTCACCGGAGAAGATATCTCGCACGAAGAGCTCGGTGGCGCCGCCGCCCATTGCGTCAAGAGCGGGGTTGCCCACTTTCGCTTTGCGAACGAAGCCGACTGCATGGAGGCGGTGCGCACCTTGCTCGGATTTCTTCCGGCGAGTAACCTCGAGCAACCGCCGGTGGTCGACACGGGCGACCCGGTAGACCGCGAAACGCCGGGCCTGGCCACGTTGATACCAACCGAGGAAAAGAAGGCGTACGACATCAAGGACCTGATCGCCGAGGTCTTCGACGACGGTTCCTTCTTTGAGGTCCACGCGGAGTACGCGAAAACCGTGGTGGTGGGTTTCGCCCGCCTGGCCGGGCGGACCGTTGGTATCTTCGCCAATCAGCCGAAGGTTTTCGCCGCCGCCCTCAACATCGACGCATCGGACAAGGGCGCGCGCTTCATACGCTTCTGCGACGCCTTCAACATTCCGATTATCTCGCTGGTGGACGTGCCGGGGTTCCTCCCGGGCGTCGAGCAGGAGCACGGCGGCATCATCCGTCACGGCGCAAAAATCCTCTATGCAATTGCCGAGGCAACCGTGCCCAAGATCTCGCTCATCGTTCGCAAGGCGTACGGCGGAGCCTACATCTGCATGGCGTCCAAGGCGCTCGGCTACGACCGCGTTCTGGCGTTTCCCACCGCCCAGATCGCGGTGATGGGGCCCGACGGGGCGGCCAACATCATCTTCCGCAAGGAGATTGCCGCGGCCGACGATCCCGATGCTAAACGACGGGAGAAGATCGAAGAGTTCAACAAGAGCGTCATGAACCCCTTCATCGCCGCGGGCTACGGATTTGTAGACGACGTCATCGACCCAAAGCACGCACGCATTGAACTGATCCGAAGCGTGGAGATGAACCTGCGTAAGCGCGAAGAGCGCCCCGCCCGCAAACACGGGAACATCCCGCTATGAACAATCAGGTTCTCTCGTTCAGCCTGCTGGCAGCCGGCCTCGGGATGGGGGTGGTATTTCTCTTCCTGGGTATTTTGAGCGTCCTGATGACGGCGATCAAGCGGCTGTTTGGTGAGGGGGAAGCTGCGACGAAACCGGCCGTGGTCGGCGGTAAGGAATCGACCGCCGGCACCCAATCCGCCGCCGGCGCCGAGGGGGCAAAGGGTTCCGATCGAGGCGGGCTCCCCGATTGGGTGATGGCCGCGGCGGTTGCCTATGTTATGGAAGAACAGCACGAGTTTCGGCGCTCGGCGATCGCGTGGCAACCGGAGCCGGGGCGCGGCCGCGACGCGTGGGCGCTACCCGGAAAGCGAAGGTGAGGGCATGAAGAAAGAGTTGCGACTGAAGTTTGAGAACGAAGAAATCACCGTCACCGCCGAACGCACCGGCGATCAGATCACCATCGAACGTGAGGGGCGTCGGTACACCGTCGAACTGCTGCCCGACCCCAACGCGGCACTGCGCCCGGCACGCCCCCGTGGAGGCGCGACCGGCGCGACCAGTGGATCATCTCCAGCCGGCGGTGTTGCGGCGCCGGGCACCGCTGCGTCGGCGGCCGGAAGCGGTGTAGCGGCGGGTGGGGCGTCGGTAAACGCGCCAATGACCGGTACCATCAAGCAGGTGATGGTAAATGCCGGCGACCAGGTCACCGAAGGTGATCACGTCATGATGATGGAAGCGATGAAGATGGACATGGAGATCTCGGCCCCCGTATCCGGCCGAGTCGCCCAGATACTCTGCAAGGTTGGGGACAGCGTCAAAGAGAACCAGCCGCTGCTCACCATCGAGTGATCAACCCATGATGGAACTCATTCGGGTATTCGTCGAGTCCACCGGCTTCTCGGCCCTGACGTGGCAGAACCTGATCATGATCACGGTTGGCGTTGTGCTGATCTGGCTCGGTATCGTCAAAAAGTACGAGCCGCTGCTGCTGCTGCCGATTGGGTTTGGCTCGATTCTGGCCAACATCCCCCTGTCCGGAGTGACCGAACCGGGCGGCTTACTGGATTACTTCTACTTTGGCATCCGTTCGGGGATCTTTCCCCCCCTGATCTTCCTGGGTATCGGTGCCATGACCGACTTCGGCCCGCTGCTGGCCAAGCCCAAGACCTTCCTGCTTGGGGCGGCGGCGCAGTTTGGTATCTTCGGCACCCTGATCGGTGCAAAGATGCTCGGGTTTACCTTCCAGGAAGCGTCGTCCATTGCGATCATCGGCGGGGCCGACGGACCCACCGCCATCTTTCTGACCTCACAGCTCGCGCCTCACCTCCTGGGGCCCATCGCCGTGGCTGCCTACAGCTACATGGCCCTGGTTCCCATCATCCAGCCGCCCGTCATCAAGCTGCTGACCACCAGGAAAGAGCGCCAGGTGGTGATGTCCGAGGTCAAGCCGGTATCACAGCGGGTGAAGATCATCTTCCCCATTGCAACCACCATCGTATCGACCCTCGCCATCCCCGCCGCCACGCCGCTCATCGGCATGCTCATGCTCGGCAACCTCATGCGGGAGGCCGGGGTGGTCGAGCGGCTGTCCAAAACGGCCCAGAACGAGCTGATCAACATCGTGACCATCTTTCTGGGCGTGGGCATCGGAAGCCAGATGTCTGCCGAACAGTTCCTCACCGTCAGCACGTTGATGATCATCGCGCTGGGTCTGGTGGCGTTTATGGTGGGAACGGCCGCCGGGGTGCTGCTGGGCAAGCTGATGTACCTGCTTTCCGGAGGCACGGTGAACCCGATGATCGGAGCTGCCGGCGTCTCTGCGGTGCCGATGGCAGCACGCGTCGTCCACAAACTAGGGTTAGAGGCGAATCCTGACAATTACTTACTCATGCATGCAATGGGGCCGAATGTCGCTGGAGTCATTGGGTCAGCCATAAGTGCTGGTATTTTTTTATCGCTGTTAGGAGGTTAGCCATGTCTAAACGGCTCAAGATAACGGAAACACTTTTTCGGGATGCTCACCAATCGTTACTTGCTACACGGCTTCTGACCAAAGACATGCTTGCGCTTACTGAGCAAATCGATGGCGCCGGCTTTCATTCACTAGAGATATGGGGAGGAGCGACTTTCGACTCGTGTCTGCGTTTTCTAGGAGAGGATCCATGGGAACGCCTGCG
>SLTF01000132.1 GCA_007130025.1 Spirochaetales bacterium
GCCGGGGTTCGCATTGACCTGAACGTGCGCGGCATCTGCATGTTAGTGCCGGGTGTGTCGGGCCGCAGCGAGAACATCACCGTGGTGAGCGTTGTCGGCCGCTTTCTTGAGCATGTGCGACTGTTCTGGTTCCAGAACAGTGGGTCGCCCGAGGTCTTTCTCTCCAGTGCAGATTGGATGCCGCGGAACCTCGATCGCAGGATCGAGCTCATGGTGCCCATTGAAGACCCCGAGCTTATGGAGGAAGCGCATCAGATTCTGTTGACCTGTTTCCGCGATACCGGGCAGGCGCACGTGCTTCGTTCCGACGGACGCTACGAGCGGAAAGAACCAAAGGGTGGCGGCGCGCCCTTTATCGCCCAGCACGCCCTCTGTGAACGCGCGGCCACAGAATCGGAACAGCCGGTGTTCGCGGAAAAGAAGGAGTTTGCGGCTCGCCGGCGACCTCCAAGGTCACCGGGATGATCGGCCCGTTCTGTTCCATCAGCGGCCAACTGGTTCCCGTTGCCGAAGCAACCGTCGCGGTGGACGACGTGAACTTTCAGTACGGCTACGGGGTGTACGAGACGCTCAAGGTGCGCGACGGTGTGCTGTTCTTCCCCGACCTGCACGAACAGCGTCTTTTCCACTCGGCCGACATCATCGGATTGGAGCATGGGCTCAGTCCCGGAATTGTGCCGCGGTGGACCCGCGAGCTGGTTGCCGCCAATGGGGTTGCAAACGCCAACATCAAGCAGCTGCTGATCGGCAGCCCCTTGCAGAGCTCGCCGGAGGCAGCAACGCTCTACATCATGGCGCTGAATCCGCTCTTCCCCGACCGCACGCTCTATCGCCACGGCGCGGCGGTGATCACCTTCCGGGGGGAGCGGCAGTGGCCACAGGCCAAGTCGCTTAACATGCTCACCAGCACCATCGCGTATCGGGCCGCCGCTGCCGCGGGGGTCTACGACGCGCTCCTTGTGAACCGCGATGGGATAGTCACGGAAGGCACGCGAACCAACCTCTACGCGGTACACGGTTCGCAGGTGTGGACGGCACCAACACCACTGGTGCTCGAGGGGGTAACCGGCATCACCCTGCGTCAAGTGCTGCAGGAATCAGGCTTCAGCCTGATGGAACGAGCCTTCACCCTGGAGGATCTCCGCGCGGCGGACGGTTGTTTCCTTACCAGCACATCGAGCAAGGTGATGCCGGTTTCGCGTATCGATGAACACTCGCTCGCCATACCTGAGTCCGTGCGCACCATCATGAAAGCGTACGATCGGTTTCTGAACGACTACCTCACCGCGGAACGCGCTGCAACCGACGCCTGACGTTTCGCAAACCTGAGAGTTCCGACACCAGCAGACCGGCGATGACCAGCGCTGCTCCCGTCGCCTGGGACGGCCCAAACGGTTCCCCCGCCAGTACACCAAAGAGCGCCGCGAAGACCGGCTCAAACGCAAAGATAATGGTGGCGCGAACGGGTGTGGTTTCACGCTGAAACCGGTTCTGAACCCCAAGCGCGACCACCGTGCCCAGGACGGCAAGATAGGCAATGGCGACGACCAGGTCGATCGTCAGCGTGAGGCGTTGCGGAATAATCGGATGAATCGCTGCGGAGAGCCCGAGTGCAACCGCGGCGGTCACGCCAAACTGCACGATCACAAGATTCGCAGGATCTTCGATCCGGGAAAACCTATCCAGGTAGATGATGTAGAGCGCAACGCCGATCGCACAGCCGATGGTCAGCAGATCACCGGCGTTGATCTCTCCCGCCGCAGGCTGGGTGAGAAACAGGATGCCAATCAGCACGATTGCCAGTCCGGCGAGGTTCCATCGGGAAGCCGGTCGCCGCAGGATCAGAAACTGAAACGGCGGAATCAACACCGCATAGAGGTAGGTGATGAACCCGGAGCGCGACGCGGTGGTAAACAGGAGCCCTGTGGTCTGCATCAGGTAGCTCGCACAGAGCAGGATGCCCAGAATCGCGCCACGCCGCAGCGTGCTTCCCGTCATCGTGCGCAACCGGTGCGCTCCCAGTACGGTCACCACTACGAAGGCCACCAGAAAGCGCATGCCGATCAGCAGGGTGGGAGAGATGTGCTCCAGACCCGATTTGGTGATGATGAAGGTTCCGCCCCAAATCACGGTTATTGCGAGGAGCAGCATTTCAGCACCGAGGCGCCGCGAATGAGGCATGTGGCGCAGGGTATCACGTTCCGCTGTGCGGCACCAGAGAAAACTGCACTGGAGAGAAAAATCAGTTGCGGGAAACGTTTCCAACGGGTACTCTCCTTGGAGAACCATGCCGGACAAGCGCAAACACGTTCGCGTTGCCCGTCGTGAGGCCGTTCGGATCGAATCCGACGGCCAAAGCGTAGCAGGCACCGCTGTTGATATCAGCGCGATGGGAATTCGCGTGTCTACCGATCCTCACGTCCAACTGGCCCCCGAGGCCCGGCTGTTCGTCTCGTTTCCGGATCTCGAGCAGGGGGTATCGATACCGGTGCGCCTCGCCCACGGTGGGAGCCGCGACGGCGCTCTGGGGCTGCAATTTGTTTTTGACTCGCTCGCACAGATGGAATTGGTTGATCGGTACGTCCGGGTCGCGAAAGAGCGCGAAATCCGTTCCCGTGGGCCTGCAGCAAATTCCAGACGACTGCCGCGCGCTTCCTGCACAATCCGATCGGTGAGAGCTTCCAACCACGAAGCCGACTTCATTGGTCTGGACAACGCCTCCACAGACGGATTCCTGGCCTCGTATACCGGCGTTCTGAGCGCAGGAGAAGAGGTCGCGCTTGAGTTCTGCCTGCCGGGGGACGCCCGACCGCTCACCGCCGATGTCACCGTGGTCTACACCGAACAGAATCCCTTCCATCATCGCGCGACTGCCGGTCTTCGGGTGACCCGAATCTCTGAAGTTGACCGCGCTCGGCTTCGGAATTTCATCGTTCAATCCAGTGCCGTCGGCAGTTCGCGCACGGTGCATTCGTGGATCGCCGAACAGGGACTCGACTGCAGTTACCAGATCACCGATTCCGCGGAGATCTTCCGGTTGTTTGTGCTGGCGCACTCAATGGAGGTCGTTATTCACCTGGTCCCGAGTCGCGAAGGTGGAGGGCGTATCGGGCACATCGCCTCCGTGGATACCGACAGGGGAACCGTTGCGTTTGGCATATCCGGTGGGCAGCCGATTTCGTCCAGTGAATCTGAGCTCTTTGTCAGTTTCCTCTCCGACGGTGCGAGCTACTACTGCTCGGCCAGGATCGAGGACGGCTCGGCCGATATCGTGCGGTGCTCCATCCCCAGCCGCCTTCAGCGCAGCGAACAGCGCTCCTACGGTCGCACCGAGCCTTCCGAGAACGCCGAGATCGTTCTGCTGCTTGGGGGCGATGACCCGCACGAGATACCCGCCAGACTCGTGGACATCAGTCGTCGCGGGTTTCTCTGTGAGGTCCCCGCAGGCGGTGATGTGGCCCAAGCGTTCAGTCGTCTCCGAACCATCGGATACCGTTGTGCAGAAGCGCTCGGGCTCGACACCGAGGGCGAGATCCGCCACGTGAGGATCGACAGCGACTCCACCGGCGGACCGCTTGTTCGCCTTGGGATTGAAGCGGGGCTACGCCGTCGCGAGGTAACCCGCCGCGTGTTCGACCAGGACGAGTGGATGCAGCTCCCGGTATATTCGCGGCCAGTGTCGTTCCTGCACCTGGCGGGGGCGCGGTCAACGGTTGTCCGCTTTCCCGACGAGGCTGGAAGAGAGATAGTGGGGCTGGTCAATTCGGTGGGGGTCGCTGCCGACTCCGAACCTGCTACCGTCTTTCTGCTGCCTCCGGCCTTCGGAAAGAAGAAGGAGGCACTCGCGCCCCTCGCGGCGGTCATCCTGGCCAACTTCGCAGCACTGGGTGAACCTGCGGTGGTTATCCGGTACGACGGCATCAATCGACCGGGAGAAAGTTACACCGAGAATCCCAACGCCGAACGTGGGTACGAGATGCTTCACTACCGAATCAGCGAGGGCCGTTCCGATCTGGAAGCGGCGCTGCGTTACGCGAAGAACCGTCCTGATTTCCAGGCGAGGCGTGTCGTGCTGGTGACCTTCAGCATGTCGGCCCTCGACGGGCGCAAACTGCTGGGCGATCCACGGTACTCCTCGGCCATCGACTTCTGGATCAGCGCAATGGGAGTGCCGGCGGGACAGTCCGCTCTTCGCAACACCCTCGGGGGGCTGGATGTAGTGGGAAATTTCCGGGTCGGCATTCCCAATGGCATCTGTGGGCTGCTCGGTCATTTGGTAGACATGGATCAACTGGCACAGGATCTCATCGACCACCGCTACGCCTACGTGACCGACGCACGGGAAGAGATGGCCCGAATCTCCGCGCCGGTGCTCTGGGTGTACGGAAGCCACGATATGTGGGTCACCACCGACGAGATCGAGGACGTGATGAGCGTGCAGTCCCTCGGTGATCGAGAAATCATGGAGATTCCCGCGGGGCATAATCTTCGCACCAGTGACGACGCCATCCGTACCTTCAAACTCATTCTTGGCCGTACCGTGGAGCGCCTTCTGGATAGGCCATGGGAGCCCGTTGATCCGGAGCGGGGCGAGATGCTTGCGTTGATTGAGGCCGAGCGGGAGCGCCTCGAGCAGCGGAGCGCCCCCGCGCCCGAGCGCTACTGGCACGACTATCTGATTGGTCGGGGAGAGCCGGGAAGTGGGTACGACTTCTACCGAAATCTATCGGCGTTTCGCTCCTTTCTGCAGCGTGAGGTGTTTCTTCTTGATGTCCGCGACGGAATGAAGGTCGCAGATATGGGGTGTGGAACCGGGCTTTTTCTCGAGCAGTTGACGCGCCTGCACGCGCAGGACGGCGCGCGTGAGGTATCGGTGACCGCGGTGGATCTGGTGCCCGAGGCGCTTGCGAGCGCCCGGGCGAAGGCGGAATCGGTGGCGCCATCTCCGGTCGACTGGACGTTTGGATACCGGCAGGTTGACCTTGAGCTCAACCGGCTGCTTCCCGTGCGAGAGTTCCTGGAGCGGCGCGAAATCGCGCTCTCCGAGCTGCACGGTCGGATCGACGGTTTGACCGCCGACGTATGTGATGAACTGTCACGCCTCGGAGAATCGGAAGCGTCCGAGGCGTTCGTGGAATATCAATCGGTGGGGGCGGCGCTGCGTTCGATTACGTCGGGCGATTCGCCGCCAGTTTCCACCTCGGGGCTGAGTCCTGCCGCTGCGCGGGTGGTCGAAGATCTCGACCAGGCGGTGCGCTGCGCCCTAGGGTTGAAGGCTCCGGCAGAGTGCCGGTTTTCCGTACTGAACTTTTCCAACGCCGACCGGTCGTTCCAGTATCCTTTTCCGGAAAGCACCTTCGATCGTCTGGTGGCGAGTCTGTTTATCTCCTATCTGTTCGATCCTCGTGCCGCTCTGGCGGAGTTCTTTCGC
Source organism: Spirochaetales bacterium (assembly GCA_007130025.1). Lineage (GTDB taxonomy): Bacteria > Spirochaetota > Spirochaetia > DSM-27196 > PWMO01 > PWMO01. The sequence goes on from SLTF01000132.1 coordinate 5,432, forward strand.
GTGATCAGACCCGGCGGACGGCTGTTGATATCGAGTATGCGGCCGGACAGTGATATTTCGACCATCTTCACGGACTACGTCTCTGACGTGCAACATGGATTCCAGGAAGCGTCATCGCTGCGCGACGCGCGGGAGATGCTGAACGAGGCCGCAGGCCTGTTCGAGCTGGAAGAAGAGGGATTTTTCCGGTTCTACGACGAGCACGAGCTCGCCGAGCTGGTGAGTTCGGTGGGGTTTGCCGTGACCCACGCCGAACGGGCCATGGGGGATCCGTCGCAGGCGGTGATCGTGTGCGCGGAAAAACCACAGTGAGTCGCGCAGCGGACTTCGAGTTTGCGTCTCACGACTCGATCTCCGATGCGGTTCTCGCGTCACTCGCCGACTGGGGAAGCCGCCCCGCGCTCTCGGTGGTCTCTCCCGATCGTCCGGTACAGCTGATCTCGGCCGACGACCTGCGTACCGGGGTGTACGACGTTGAACGCCTCCTTCGATCCTGGGGCGTTCGGCAATCGGTTCCGGTTGCGCTCTTCCTGGAGAACTCCGCCGACTTCGTCATCCTGCTGCTTGCGTTGGCAAGGATTGGTGCCGTTGTAATCCCCGGCAAGCTCGACTGGCGCCGGATGGAACTCGCGGAGCTCTTCGAGAACGCCGATCCCCAACTCGTCATTTCTGAAGAATCGCACGTGGAGGCAGTTTCCCCGTTTCTTACCGGGCGTGCCGTTGCAGTCCGGCGGGCGCAGGGAATCGCGCTGGTGCAGGAGCCCGGGAAGTTGCCTGGTGAGGCCGAATTCCCCGACAACGTCGCGTCAATCAACTATACCTACCGTGGCCTTGGCTACCCACTCGGGGCCATGGTCACACACCGACAGTACCTGCACGGGGCACGCGTCCTGCAGGATGGCCTGCAGGCGGAAGCCGGCGAGCAGATGCTCTACAGCATTCCGATGACCCACATTTTTACCCTTGTCGGGTGCATTCTGGTGCCTCTGCTCTATGGGCTCACCGGGGTGATCGCCCGCACCATCCACCCGCGCCTGTTGTTTCAGGCGATTCACGACCTGAACATCCAGCACCTGACGGCCGTTCCGGAGATCTACTCCCTTCTGCTCCGTGCACACGGAGAATCGCCCCCCCCCCCCTCGCTGCGGACCTTTGTGTCCGGCGGAAGCGTCCTGTCCGGCGAACTGTTCGCGCGTCTGGGGGAACACTTTGGGGTGGAGGTGCTGCACGGGTACGGCCTCACCGAGTTCACGCCGGTCAGTCGGAACGCCCGTGGTGCGTCGCAGGCGGGAACGGTCGGTCCCATGTGCGACGGTATCGACTGTCGGATCGACTCGGCCGATCATGCCGAAAGCGGTGAGATCATGATTCGCTCACGGTTTCTCAGCCCGGGATACTACCGCAGGGAGACGGAAACCCGGGCCGCGTGGGACGGGCAGTTTTTCCGCACCGGCGATATGGGACGCTTCTCAGTTTCGAGCGATGGGTTCGCGGAACGCCATCTGATGTTTGACGGTGAACGCAAGGCGACGCGGAAGGTAAACGGTGTCATGGTTGATCTCGAGGAGGTTCGTCTTGCGCTGACGCGCTTCCCGCACGTTCGCGACGCCTCAGTTCGCTTCGAGACCGGCGCTCTGGTTGCTGAGGTGGCTCCCGATGCGAGCGGAGTCACCCCTGATCTTCCCGCGACTCTGCGCCAGTTCCTCAAGAAACAGATCGCTTCGTACAAAATTCCCCGAATTATCAATCTTCGCGAGTAATGTGCCGAAACTCATACAGAAGGAGTGCCTCATGACCGAATCGGATCTGCGTCCGCGCATCGAACAGATTGTGTCCCGCATCTCGCGAATCGATGCGTCGGAGTTTCACGACGATGTGCTCATTCGCGAAGAACTCGGGATCGACAGCCTGATGGCAATGGAAATCCTCGCCACCTGCGAGAAGGAGTTCGACTTACAACTCGACGAGGCGGAGTTCTCCTGCGTCGAGACGGTGGGAGAATTCTTTCAGTTGTTAGAGGCCCGCTACGCGGAGCAAAGGATCGCAGGCTGATGCGAATCCTGCTGGTCTCCCCGCGGGGTGAGTTTCTCTGTCGATCGGAGGGGTTCGCGGAGTTCATGCAGAACTCGCGCGAAATGCGAACCATTCTTCACTTCTGGAACGGGATCGGTGTCGCCCTTCCCACGATCGCCGCGCTGACTCCAGAGGGCCACGCCGTAGAGATCATTGACGAGAATCAGGAAGCGGTTGACTTTGACGGTAGGTACGATCTCGTCGGGGTGACCGCCATGACGCAGCAGGCCGTGCGGGCCTATGCCATTGCTGATGCGTTCAGGGCCCGCGGTGTACACGTTGCCATCGGCGGGATTCACGCGACGGTGATGCCGGAAGAAGCGGCCAGGCACGCGGACACGGTTTTCGTTGGCGAAGCGGAGAACTCGTGGCCGCAATTTGTGACAGATCTTGCGCATGGCGTGGCAAAGCCGGTGTACAACCAGGCCGACTTTCCCCCGGTGGATCTCGACAGGACCCCGGTACCCCGTTTCGATCTCCTCGCCAAATACCGGTACCCCGTAATCTACGTCCAGGCGTCACGCGGCTGTCCCCATGACTGCGAGTTCTGTGTTGCTTCGAATGTGTACGGACGCCGATACAAGTTTCGCAGCGTGGAGCGGGTGGTAGACGACATCCGAGAGGCAAAGAAGCACTGGAAGTTTGCGCAGATAGGTTTTGCTGACGACAACCTGTTCGCCAGTCGGCGCTACAGTCGCTCCCTTGTTGAAGCATTCAGCGCGATGCGCTTCTCGTGGTTTGGTGTGTGCGACATTTCCGTTGCCGAGGACGAGGTGTTTCTGGAGGCGCTGCATGAGAGCGGTTGCCGCACCCTGCTGGTTGGGTTTGAAACCACCTGTGAAGAGAATCTTCGCCAACTTGACAAGAATCAGTGGAAACTCCGCCAGTTCAGTAAGTACCCCGAGTACGTGGAGCGAATCCAGAGCTGGGGAATCGGTGTCTATGGCTCGTTCATCCTTGGACTCGACGAGGATGACCATGAGACACCACAGCAGATTATCGATTTCATTAACCGGAATAATCTCATGGGGGCTCAGATCACGATTCTCACTCCCTTCCCGGGCAGTCGCCTGCGTGACCGCCTGGTTGCTGAGGGTCGGGTGATTCACGATCAGTGGAACTGGTACACCGTGTGGAACGCCGTGATCCACCACAAGAACTTCTCTCCCGAGGAACTCGAGTCGAAACTTCTGGAAATCTACCAGGGCGTATACAACCCGGTGAGCAACGCGCGGCGCTCGGAATACTTCGGCCGAGTCTGCCGGCAACTGGTGAACCGTCGTGCCTCAGATGATGAACGACGCGCAGAGAGTACGGGAGCGTGAGCACGGAGCCATGTGGAGACTGACCGGGACGGAAGCAAACAGAGAACTCTTGTCCGGGTTTCGGCGTGAAGAGCGGAACAAGGCGGTTGGCGATCTTCGTCGGACGGCCATCGTCGCGAGTGTCGCCTTTGCGTTCTTCGGGGTACTCGACACGGTAGTCTATCCCGGACTTGCGGGGCGTTTGCTTCTGTCACGGTTGGTTGTCATCGCGGGGAATGTTGTGGTGTTTTTCGCCGTCCGACACCCGGTGCCACGTGCCCACGCGAGGTTTGTCGCCATGCTGGAGTACCTTCTGTGCAGTGGAGCCATCGTTTGGATGACCCACCTCACAGGAGGCTATTCCAGCCCGTACTACGCGGGGATAAACCTGGTGCTGCTGGCGTTCATTTTCATCCTGCCCATCGGTGGTCCTCGAACGGCCGTCGTATGCGCCATCGTCTACGTTGCCTATATCGCCCCTACGGTAATTGCGTTCCGCAGTATCCGGGATGTGCCCATTCTCTTAAGCAACAATTTCTTTCTGCTCGCCACCATCGGACTGGTCACCATGAGCGCCTATCTTGCTGAACGGATGCGTTTGCACGAGTACGCGTCGCGCTACCGTCTCGCCAAGGCGAACGACGAATTGAAGACCATGGATCAGCTCAAGTCGCAGTTCTTCGCCAATATCAGCCACGAGGTCCGTACCCCACTCACGTCCATAATCTCTCCGGTGCAGGCGCTCTATCAGGGCGACGCTGGGAATCTTTCTGATGACCAGTTTCAACTGGTTTCGCAGGTGTACCGCAACGGGTTGCGTCTTCTGGATATGATTAATCAGATGCTCGACTTCGCCAAGTACGACGCGCGGAAAATGGAACTGAGGCTTTCGTGGGTCAATCTGGTTGAACTGGTAGAGGACATGGTCTCGGTCTTCAACGAGGTGACGCGACGAAAGCAGCTGGAAATGCGCGTGGTCGCGAAAGGTTCGATTCCCGGAGCCTATCTCGACCGGGAGAAATTGGAGCGCATCCTGTCCAACCTCATTCGCAACGCAATCAAGTTCACCGATAGAGGCTCGATTACCGTGGCGCTTGCTGCCGAACGTGGGGCAATCACCATTGAAGTCAGCGACACCGGTATCGGAATTCCGGAGCAGCGCCTCGGAATCATCTTCGAGCGATTCCAGCAGGTTGACGGATCATCCACCCGCCGATACGAAGGCACCGGCCTGGGACTGGCGATCGTCAAGGAAGCGGTTGATCTGCAAAACGGAAGAATCGACGTTGAAAGTGAGCTTGGCGTCGGCACCACCTTCCGCGTGGTGGTGCCCGATAACCTCGAAATTCTTGCCCCTGAGGCCTTCATCGAACGTCGAGACACCAGCGATCGACGCCGTCGTGAGGAGTCGTTTTCCGGCCCCGACCGGAGAAGAGAGCCGCGTCGCAGACGCGATACGGCCGAGGTTGCGCCCGGCGAGCTCGCCATGGTTGAAGCTGCCGCAATACCGGTGAGTACCGACCCCGGCGAAACGCCGCCGGAGGGTGCGATCCACGTTCTCTACGTGGAAGACAACGCCGATCTTCGCGCCTTTGTCTCGCGGATGCTGGTTCACCTCGGGTATCGGGTGAGTACCGCCGAAGACGGCCAGGATGGGTGGGAGCGAATCGGAGCCGAGGCGCCCGACGTGGTGGTGTCGGATGTGATGATGCCGCGCATGGACGGGTTTGAGCTGCTGCAGCGCGTGCGGACCAGCGATCACCTGGCGGGAATGCCGATGATTCTCATTACCGCCAAGTCGGAGGTGGAGTCGCGGATCGAGGGGTTGCAGTTTGGTGCCGATGACTACCTCGCCAAACCCATCAACATCCGTGAGCTCGATGCGCGAATCAAGAACCTGATGAATCTGCGGCGAATGAAGGCAGCCGAAGCGCGGGCCGAGCAGCTCGAAGAGCGCATCGAGGAACTGTCGCTTGGCTTTTCGCGGGCCCTCGAACTGCGCGACCAGTACACCGCGGGTCACTCCAACGACGTTCTCACCTACGGAAGCATTATCGCCGAGGAGATGGGGATGTCGATCGACGTTACTCTGCGCGAAGCGCTGCTCCTGCACGATATCGGCAAGCTCGGAATTCCCGATTCCATCCTCCTCAAAGAGGGCCCTCTGGACGAAAAGGAGTGGGAGGTGATGAAGAGCCACGCGGAGCTCGGTGCGTCGCTGCTGCGCGCCTTCGAATCCTTCCGAGCGGTAAGCGAGATCATTCTGGCCCACCAGGAACACTACGACGGAAGCGGCTATCCCCGCGGATTACGGCGCGAGCAGATTCCCATCGAGGCGCGGATCATTGCGGTGGCCGACTCCTGGCACGCCATGACGGAAGACCGTCCCTACCGCAAAGCGCTCTCCGGTGCACAGGCGGTCGCCGAACTGCAGCGCCACCGCGGTCGGCAGTTTGACCCACAGGTGGTTGACGCCTTCCTGAGCGCACTCAGTCGGCGGGGAATCATCGACCCCTCCGATCTTCGCGACCTGGGCGAGACCGACGAATACCGTAACTGAGCGCGTCAGCGGCGAAGGTGATACGCGCCGCTGTCGGCGGCGAGGTGCGCCTGCGTGCGGTACTGCGCTTCATCAACCGGATAGTCCCAGCATCCTCGATAGTGGTGGATCTCGCCCCCGAATCCGGTCTTGAACCGGTAGAGTCCGTGCATCGGGTGCACCGGGTCGTCGGTGGGCGGTACTCCGAACATGTCGTAGGTTGTGCAGCCGTCTTCCCGGGCGGCGCGGATTGCGTGCCATTGAACGCCGTAGGGAGCCATGAGGCTTCCGTCTTCGCGGCTGCTTGCACCGTAGAGGTAGTATGCCTGATCGCGGAACATCGCATAAATGAGTCCGGCAACCATCCGGCCGCGGTGCCGGGCGGCGATGAGCCGCACGATCGGCGCGTCCGAACAGCAGGGATGCGGATGAGAGGCGACTACCGAGAAAAGCTCCGCGAAGTACTCCACGTGCTCACAGATGATACCCTGTCTCCGGCAGGTGTCCCGGTAGAGCGCGTGCCATTCTCCCAGCGATGTGTCGTCCTCACGAGCGATCTGGAGTCCGTTACGAAGCGAGAGGCGGACGTTGTAACGGGTTTTGGACTTCATTCGCGACAGCAGGACATCGTCCGGCTCGTTCACGCGGATGATCACCGTGTCGGGAGGCTGGACATCGGTCGGCGCCTTGCGAAGGACGCGATCACCAATCCCGAAGTTCATGCGCATCTCCTGGATTCGCGGCTGAGGACGGCCGAGCCATCGCCCATCGGTATCCTGATAGTCGGGCCCGGTGAAGGGTGAGCGCCATCTCAGGTCGTAGCGAAGAAAGGCAGGGCGCATCGGAACCGCGTTCTCGATCTCCTGGGACAGCTCGGCGAGAAAGCTGCCCTGTGCCTCTTCGGGAAGATCTGCTTCGGGTCCGTGCGGCACGTAGAGGTGCTCGGCAGCGCTGCCGCGGGCACGCTCCATTGCCACAAGTTCGCCATCGCCAAGCTCTGACTCGTAGCGAAAGGCAAACGCGCGTTGGCCCACCTCTTTCTTGAAGGCCGCCCAGAACGGAGACTGCAGGAGGTTATGCGTGTCGGTTACCTCGGCCGGATCGATGGCGTTAACGCGCATCGGACCATGATAGGCCGAAACCGAACCGGGAGCAAGTCCCGGTCGGTTTGATTGTGCTCAGTTATCGATGCGCTACGGTCATGCCGCGATTTGCTTCTTTCGCGCCAGCTTATTCGCGAGCGTCGTAAACACGAACGCCGAACCCAGCGCGATGAGCATACTGAGCAGGAAGCCGATGGGAGTGTTGGACACCGTGGGGGCGATGATCGCCGGCACGTAGGCGGTTCCGCGTACGCCAAAGAGTCCGACAAAGAACCCGGAGATACCCGCAGAGGCGATGGCGCCGGCAAACACAAACTTGTTGGAGAACATGAACGGATAGGCCGCCTCTACGAAGGTTCCAAAGCCCACGTTTATCAGAAACCCCGGTGCAGCGAGCGTAGATTCGCTCTTCTCACGCGGAAAGACAATGTTGGCCAGGGTGATGCCCGCAGAGACCATCACCAGACCGGTCATGTCCACTGCGCCCAGAAAGCTGTTTCCGGCGAGTTCCATCTCCAGAAGAACAATGGGGAGAATCGCAGCGTGGTAGACGCCACCGAGGATCGCCGGCCAGATCAGCAGTCCGGCGACTGTTCCCGCAAGTACCGCGTTGAACTCAATTGCACCCTCGATAATACTGCGAATCCCGTCGCCGGCCATCAATGCCAGCGGCGCCACCAGGAAATAGACCGCAAAGCCGGCAATCAACCCCGAGAGACCGCCGGAGACAATGCCCACCGTGGTGGCGGGAAACTTCAGGTGGATGGTGACGCGCACCAGGTAGTAGGCAAGGATACCGGCGAGAATACCGCCGACCAGTCCGCCGATGATGCCACCGTTGGTGGAGAGCACACCCGCGACAATCCCGGCTACGATGCCCACGTCGTCCATCCCGGAGACCTGCTTGGCCGCGATGGCCGCGATGACCACCGGCAGGGCGCCAATCACAATGCCAAAGAGGTCGCCCAGTCCACCAAGGCCGGGCACCCGCGAGAGGGCGAGCAGCAGCGCCATGGCGATAAATCCGGGGAGGGCCGCCATCATGATGCCGCGCAGCTTGATACGCGAGAAGACATCACCCTGGGCACCGGCAAACGACCCGCTGCTGCCAATCACCGGGGTGTACTTGACCTTCCACTCGCGGCAGATGGCGCTGATGGCGCCAATGGCACGGGTGCGGTTGGTGCTGCCCGTGGTTCCTGAGGTGGAGATGACGTTGGCTCCGGCAGCCTGAACCTTGGCCATGGAGGTGCCACCCGTACCCGCAACGGGAATCTTCTTCGCAACGGCCGCCTTGATAGCTGCGGAATTGGCGCCGTCGGGATCGCAGCTCACCAGCACCAGGGCGTGAATCGTGCCGGCGGTGATTTGCGCGGCGATTTCTGCATCCATGTCGCGGGCTCGCGCATTCACCTGCTCCAGCGGCCCTTCCTGCACCACCACCAGCTCACGCAGGTCGGCGCTCCAGGAGAGCAGCGAGGCCTGGGTTGAGGTTTTCGCCTGGTCCATGCTCGATTGTGCGGCGACAAACTGTACCGCACCCAACTCGATGCCTACCGAGGCCGCCTGCGACGCAATCTCACCGATGAGTCCGCGAGGATCGCTGCCGCCGATGTTGTAGAGGTTCCCTCCGCTGGACCCCAGAATCGCAATTCGCTTGTCCATCTGCTTCTCCCGACATAAAGTGTATAAAAATGCGACTGGGATGATAGCACGATTCTCGCACCCGCGACAGGTGGTCATCGTAACACCGGTCGCGCCAACGCGGGGTCGGTGGTATACTCGAGAGAAACACAGGGGAGGCTCCGGATGAAACCACTCATCGTCTATCACAGTCGGCAGGGCCACAACAAGGCGCTGGCCATGACGCTGCAGGAGGAGTTTGAAGGACGCGGAATTCGCGCGGAGATGATTCGCATTGAGGCGAATGTGCAGACCGGCATCGTGCGTGCATGCATCCGGTCTATCTTCGGCCGCCCCGCGAAGCTGGCCGCAGAGCCCGACCTCGGCGACCACAATCCCATTCTGATCTGCAGCCCCATCTGGGCCGGCCACCTCACGCCCGTCTTTCTGGGATTTGTGAAATCGCTCGAGATGGTGCCGGGCCGCCGCGTCTTCAACCTGCACTGCTGCTACGGCGACACCGCCGGAGCCCTCGCGCGAGCGGGCGAACTGCTCCAGCAGAAGGGAGCCGAAGTGATCGGCTCCGCCTACATCACCACCAGCGACCTGCTCGAACGCGGCAAGTTACCGCCGTTCGTGAAAGAGGTCGTGGACCGTTGTATGGCGGGTGGGGAGTAGGAGACGCACATCATGCATCAGACGATTCAGTCGCTATTCTCCCTGAACGGAACCGTAGCTCTGGTTACCGGCTCCAGCCGGGGCCTTGGTCTGGTTCTGGCCCGGGGGCTTGCGCAGGCCGGGGCGAGGGTGGTGATCAACGGGCGAGACGCCGGCACCGTTGACGCAGCCGTGGCATCGCTCGTGGCCGACGGGCTGGAGGCGATCCCCTCGGTGTTTGACATCACCGATGAAGCCGCGGTGACGGACGCGGTCCAGCGGATCGAAGAGAGCGTCGGACCAATCGATGTCCTGGTCAATAACGCCGGCATTCAGATTCGCGCTCCGCTGGAAACCTATCGCCGAGACGACTGGGATCGGCTCATGGGGATAAACCTTACCGGCCCGTTCCTGGTTGCCAAAGCGGTTGCAGCGCACATGATTTCGCGCAAGC
>SLTF01000010.1 GCA_007130025.1 Spirochaetales bacterium
ATCAACGGTTATGTGCCCCCACCGGAGCGATAGTGGTTTCCCAGCGCGGCCGGTGGGCGTGACTTCACTACGCCGCCGGCCAGGATCACGATGGTGAGCACGTAGGGAATCATCTGGATGATCTGGTGGGGGAGGGCGATCTCCATGGTCTGGAGGCGAATCTGTACCGCATCGGCGTAGCTGAAGAGCATGCTGGCTCCCAGGCCGCCGATGGGGTTCCACTGACCGAAGATGTTGGCGGCCAGACCCATGAAGCCGCGACCCGCGCTCATGCCCATGCTGAAGCGGCCGATGTTGCCGATCGAAAGGTAGGCTCCGCCAAATCCGCAGAGCGCACCGCCGAGGATCACGCTGAAGTGCTTGATGAAGCGCACGTTGATGCCGAGGGTGTCTGCCGCTTCGGGATGCTCGCCGGTCATTCGGATGCGCAGGCCCAGCGGCGTACGAAAAAGAAGGACCCAGCCGCCCACAATCAGGGCAAGCATCACGAAGACGAAGGGCGACTGCACGCCAATCACCTCGCCGATAACGGGGATGTCGCTGATCAGCGGAATGCGGATGCTCTGGACGCGTGCGACCGCCGGCGAGATGCCGCGGGTTCGCCACACCACCTGCATGAGCCAGGTGGTCAGACCCAGCGCGAGGATGTTGATGCCCACTCCGGCTACCACGTGGTTGGCGCGAAACTCGACGGTGAAGATCGAGAAGACCGCCGCGGTTGCCGCTCCGGCCGCGACCCCGAGGAGGGTTCCCAGGAGGGCGCTGCCGGTGACGTAACTGCCTACCGCACCGGCGAAGGCGCCGACGAGGAGCATCCCTTCCAGTCCGATGTTGATCACCCCGGCGCGCTCGGAGAAGGCGCCGCCCATGGCCGCGAGGGCGATGGGCGTGGACATTCGTATCGCCGCGTTCAGCGTGCGAAGGTTGAAGATTACTGCGAGGATTTCAAGCCACATCGACCGGCTCCACCTTGGGTTTGCGCCACCGTACCATTGCCCGCAACGCGGCGGGCGCCGCCACCAGGATGATCACCAGACCCTGCACCACGATGGTGAGGTCGCTGGGGATACGCGCGAAGAGCTGCATCGACATTCCGCCGCTGTCCAGGGCCCCGAAGAGCAGGGCGGCGAGTAAGACGCCCCACGGGTTTCCGCGGCCAAGCACCGCGACCGCGATACCGGTGAAGCCGTAACCGGGCGAAAAATTGGCAACGAAGCGATTGAGCAGGGAGAGTACCACGATGCCGCCGGCGACGCCGGCCATGATGCCGCCAAACCCCATCGCCAGCACCTGAATGCGCTTGCTGCTTACGCCCCCGTACTCGGCAGCGTCGGCGTTGCGCCCCACGGCCTGAAAGTCGTACCCAAGCGCCGTGTGCCCGAAGAACCACGCCACCAGGGCGGCGATCGCGATTCCAAGGAGGATACCGGCGGTCAGCCCGGTTCCCGGAATGATCTGCGGCATCACCGCCGCGGCCACGATGCGTTCGGTCTGGTCGACGGCTCCGGGCGCCTTGAAGTAGCGCGAGGTGATGTGGGTGGTGGCGAAGATGGCAATCGAGTTGAGCATGATGCTGGTGATGACTTCGTGAGCGCCGGTCCTCGCTTTGAGGATTCCCGGTACGGCTCCCCAGAGAAACCCGGCGATTGCGGCAGCCAGCAGCGGAAGGCCTACGGCGATTGGCTTGGGCAGCCCCTCGACGGTCAGCGCGACCAGCGCGCACGCGAGCGCGCCCCAGTACAGCTGGCCCTCGGCGCCAATGTTAAAGAGGCCGGCCCGGAATGCGATTGCCACGGCAAAACCGGTGAACAGCAGCGGCGTTGCGCGCAGCAGAGTCTGCGAGATTCCGTGGAGGCTTCCGAACGCGCCGCGAAACATGCTCTGATAGGCGAGCGCGACGTTGTATCCCAGCGTGACCATCAGGAGCGCACTGATCACCAGCGCGAGGAAGATGGCAAAGGCGGAAAAGCCGAGTTCCGTCAACGCCGCGCGTACCTTTTCAGACGAACCCGATGGCCTGGATCGTGCTCCGGCCGGTAATGTGGACTCGTCGGTCTTCTGGGTCATCCCGCCTCCGCCTGGTGTCCGGCCATCAGCAGGCCGAGCTCGCTCTCACCGGCGTCGGAACTCCGCTCGGCAACAATTCGCCCTTCGTACATCACGAGGATGCGATCGCTCAGGGCGCGCACCTCGTCCAGTTCCGCCGAGATCAGGAGGATCGCCTTTCCGGCGGCGCGCATCGCGAGCAGCTGATTGTGAATGTACTCGATTGCACCAACATCCACGCCCCGCGTAGGCTGACACGCGATTACAACCTCCGGATTTCGGCTCAGTTCGCGGGCAACGACCAGTTTCTGCTGATTGCCACCGGAGAGGGAGCGCACCGGAGCGTCGATGCTGCCGCAGCGGATTCCATACTGCGCCACCACTCGCTCGGCGTGTTCGTTGATCTGCTTGCGCGAGAACGCGCCTCTGCGGCTGAAGGGGCTTCGCCACTGGGAGCCGAGGATGAGGTTCCATGCGACCGAGAAGTCGGGCACCACTCCGCGGCGCAACCGATCGGAGGGGATATGCGCCATTCCGACCATTCGTCGGGCATCGGGGCCCGACGCGAGCTCCTTCCCCTGAACCGTCATTGTTCCCGACGAAAGCTTGCGAAGGCCCACGATGGCTTCTTCCAGCTCAAGCTGGCCGTTTCCTTCGACGCCGGCAATGCCAAGGATCTCCCCTGCGCGCACCGTGAACGAGATTGATTCGACCGCGGTGCCGTATCGGGACACCACCGAGAGATCGCGCACCGACAGAAGGGGCTCGCCGATATCGCTCGGAGGGCGCTCAACTCGCAGCAGAACGTCGCGGCCAACCATGCGTCGGGCAAGTTCGGCCGGGGTGGTCTCCGCGGTGTTCAGGGTATCGACCACGGCACCGTCGCGAAGGACGGTGACGCGGTCGGAGATCGCCATGGTTTCGCGCAGTTTGTGCGTGATGAAAATGACGGTCTTGCCGTCGCTTTTGAGACGACGAATGATCTCGAAGAGATCGTCGGTCTCCTGGGGAGTAAGCACCGCCGTAGGCTCATCCAGGATAAGGATCTCGGCCTTGCGGTAGAGCGCCTTGAGGATCTCCACACGCTGCTGCTGACCTACGGAGATGTTTTCGACGCGGGCGCGCGCGTCAACGCGCAGGCGGTACCGTTCCGCGAGTTTCGTGATGTCTTCGACCGCAGCGTTCATGTCGAGAAAACCGTTCCTCGAGACTTCGCTTCCGGCGATGACGTTTTCCGTGACCGTCAGTCTCGGCACGAGCATGAAGTGCTGGTGCACCATGCCGATGCCGAGGCCGATGGCGTCGTCGGGACGACGAATCATGACCGGCTGCTCGTTGACCCGGATCGATCCGCTGTCGGCCTGGTAGAGCCCGAAGAGGATCTTCATGAGAGTGGTCTTGCCGGCTCCGTTTTCCCCGAGCAGACAGTGCACCTCTCCACGGGTGACCGTCAGGCGTACGGTCTTATTCGCGACCAGAGTTCCGAATCGTTTCGTTATGTCGTGAAGCGTGACCGCGTGCATAGGCGAGTTTCCCCGGGCCGCGATGGACCCGGGGACAGTCCGTCAGAACGCCTGCGCTGCCGCGATCGAATCGGGAATCTGAATCTCCCCCGAGATGATCCGGGCTCGGATATCGTTCAACCGCGTGATCGTCGCCGGAGCGAGGAGCCCATCGTTGAAACCGAGCGCTCCTTCGGCGAGCCCAAGGCGGTTGAGGCCGGCCGCGAACTCATTGTTGACAACGCGCTGAATCGCGATGAAGACCGTCTCATCGACGAGCTTCAGTCCGTTGGTCAGAACATGGCCGGGTGCAACCGCGCTCTGGTCCGAGTCGGCTCCCATGCCGTAAACGCCGCGTTCCATGGCTGCGTCGAGAACACCGAGGCCCGAACGGCCGGCAGCCTGCCACACCACGTCGGAGCCGCCTTCGATCATCGAGATTGCGATCTCTTTTCCCCGGGCGGGGTCGCCAAAGCTTCCGACGTAGGCGAATGTTGCCTCAACCGAGCGGTCGATGTAGCGTGCGCCGGCAATGAAGCCCGCGACGTTGGCGTCGATGAGCGGGCTCTGGACGCCACCCACAACCGACACTCTCCGGTTGCGGTTGGTC
>SLTF01000270.1 GCA_007130025.1 Spirochaetales bacterium
AACTTTGGCCGGGACTTTGATGCCGACGTGGTAGCCGATGTGGCACGCGTGCCGTCGGGAAGCAGCTGCCTGCACTGCGGTGGCAAGCTCGAAGAGCGCACCGTTATGGAGTTGGGGCACATCTTTCGGCTGGGCGACTACTACACCCGAACCATGGATTTGACGGTCTCCGGGGAGCACGGTGAGCGCATCTTTCCCTTCATGGGCTCGTACGGGATTGGTATCGGCCGGCTCATGGCGGCGGTGGTCGAGCACAACCACGACGACCGGGGAATCATCTGGCCCCCCGAGCTTGCGCCCTATCAGTTTTTTGTGCTCTCCATCGGCAAGTCGTCACGGGTGCGCGCCATTGGCGAAGAGGTCTACCGCAAGCTGGGTCCGCTTGCCCTGCTGGACGACCGCGACGAGTCGATCAGCACCAAGTTCAAAGACGCCGATCTGCTGGGAATACCCTTTCGCATCGTGGTGTCCACGCGGTCGGTTCAGAGCGGCGAGCTGGAGCTCCTGGACCGGCGCACGCGGAGCATCACCCGGCTGCCGCTGGATGAGGTGCGACAGCTTGCGCAGGATCGGCGGCTCATGAGAGGTCATGCATCATGACCTTTGTCCTGTCGCGCGAGCTGGTGGAACAGATCGTTTTCGCCATGGAGAACCAAGATTGCGAGTACGTACTCGACGTGCAGACCATGCAGATCGAGCCGGCGGACGACGAGCAGGTCGATGACCCCCAGCGCTATGTTCCGCTCCCGGTGTGGGAGTCGGTGGACGGCTACAACCTGATGGAGCGTTTCACCGGCACCCTGAATAACCCGATTTACCGGGACCGGCTGGGCGCCATTCTCTCTTCGGGACGGGGGGTCTTTCGCAACTTCAAGAACGCGCTGAAGGAGCGCCCCGATATCGAGCGGCTCTGGCTCCGGTTCAAGGACCGCGAGATGCAGAACCTGGTGGTGGAGTGGTATAACGACGCCTGTGAGTTTCTCGGTCTCGATCCCGAAGAGCCCCAGTGGCGGGAAACCGACGACCTGGTGCTCAGCGACTTTGTGATGCAGCGCTACGTCGGGCCGCTGCCGGATGGCATCGCCGAGTACGCCCGGGAGCGGGCGCAGGCGGTTGCCGGCGAGCTCTTTGCCGAACAGCCCGCGGACTACCGCGACTTCCTTGCCGCGCGGCTGCTCCACGGGGTCCCGGCGGTAGAGAGCTCCGACACGCTTGCCTGCGTGGCCGAGGGGCCCGAAGGCCGGCGCGCGGGTCTTGTCTGCGCCCGGCACCACCGGCTTGACGGAGGGCGGCAGGTGGCGGTTGTGGGGCTGCTCACGGTTGAGCCTGAATTTCGGGGGCTGGGGGTGGCAAAGGCCCTTCTGCACGCCTATCTGAATCACGCACGATCGGCGGGAGTGAGCCGCGTTGTGGTAACGCTGCCCGGAAGCGCCGATGTCATGCGCGGTTCACTGGAAGTGATGGGGTTTGAACCCGTGTCTACGGTCCTGGAACTCGATCTCCGCGAATGGGCGAGATCTCAGTGAGCCGGTGCGTTACGCGCCGATAATCCGTGCGCGCTCGGTCTCGGCGATCTGATGCATCTCGGCCAGCTTGCGGCCAACCGCCTCGGCAACGACGTTCTTGACGTCATCCGGCGAAGCCGCTTCTGCCTTTGCGCGGTTTCGGAACTCGGAACAGGAGATAACCGGGCTTGCGGCAAAGGTGACGGTGTCGGGATTGATGATGTCTTCAGACATCTCGGACTCGGAGTTTACCAGCAGCACGTTTCCCGCAATCCCCACAAAGACGGCGTTCTGAAACCCCTTGATGTAGGTGTCAACGGCGCGCAGGATTCGCTTGCTGTCAGGCACACCGGGGCGGTAGCGGGTACCGGTGGGAAAGAGCAGCACGATGCGGCCGGTGTTCTTGCACCGGACCATTTCGCGCATGGCCGACATATTGATCTGCTTCGCCTTGCGAATCTCTTCCTCGCCCCGTTCGCTGGTGGCAACCTGCTCCAACGCGCGGCCGGGGTAGATGACAATGCGGGTGTACGCCTCGGTGAAGGCGAGCACAAACTTGCTTTCTTCGTTGAGCTTCATGGCCGCCATGGCCACGATGGATTCGGCCGCTTCACCGTATTCCGCACCGAGTTTGTGCAGCAGGTAGAAGAGGCAGGGGATGTCAAAGTTGCTGTAATGCTCAAGGAGCAGCAGCGCGGTCTCTCCGGCGCGGCAGCGTTGATAGAGTTCCAGGACGTGCTCGGCCCCCACGAAGGTGCTCTCAGGCTGTACGAGTTCATCGAGAATCCGGTTGATCAACGCGCGATTCTGGAGATTGCTCTCCTGAAAGATTGCATCGTGCGTGATTCGCCCGGGCTGGTGCGAATTTCGAACCATCTCGTACGCGAGGTCCCCGTACACTTCCTTGACTGTGGCCATAGATCTCCCTGTTGCGCTTCGCGGTGCGATATCGGCGTGCTGAAATAAGCCTATCGCCGAATCACGGGGGTGTCAAGTTTGGTGACGTGGTGCGAAAAATGTGCTTTGCCGCGCCCGCGGGGCGTTTGCCCGCGCCGGCGGCCGTTTACGGAACCGAGAAGAACGAGACGAAGTAGCCTTCGCGGTGGTATCGCGTCTGCGGGTTGTGCGGGTCAACAATCCGGATGCCGTTGATCACAAAGTAGTAGCTGTGCGTCCCCGGGGGGACTGCCACTTCGATCTCCCAGCGTCCCGGGCGAACCTCGCGCAGCACGTGCATGAAGGGATCCCAGCGGTTGAAGGATCCGGCAATCCGGACGTCCAGCGCGCGGTCCGCGTCAAAGAAGGTCTGCCGCCCCAGAACGGAGATCAGATCGCCGGTGGTGGTGTCTCCCGGTTCCAGCACAAATCGTACCAGACGCCGCTCAGCCGAGACGGTCATGGGGTTGTGGCTCGGTGGTGCCGGGCGGGCGGGAAGGTCAACCCGCGACAGGCGGACGCCGTCGGGACTGATCCGCTCGTTGGGGTTGGCCGGATCGGAGGTCCAGATTCCGTCGACCACCAGCCGATACTCCAGCGTACGCGCTTCCTGGTCCCGGGGAAGCGGGTAGGCGAGGAAGAAGGAGGAGTCTCGCCACGGTTCCCCCTCGCGCTCGGGAAATCGAAAAAAGGTGTGGACGGTACGGAAGTTCTCGTGCCGGAACGCAACGCCCACATGGCGAACCCGCCGTCCCGGCGCCGCCGCATAGGTAAACAGGACATGGTCGTCCACCAGCTCGGGTGCGCCGGCGCGATCAAGGCGCGCGATGCGCAGGTCGAGGGCAACGCTTCCGGTCTGGGCGGTGAGCGCGGAGGTAATGATTATGAAGAGGGCGGCCGTCAGAGCGCGCCGTTTCCATCGGTTCATCGCTTTGCTATACTCACATAATCGGACGGGGAGGACATGCGGCTTACCTTTTTTGCAAACACTCCGACAATAAACCAAGGATAGCACCACAATGCCGCGGCTGGAAGAGATCGAAAAACTCGGCAATACTCTCCTCCCTCTGGGAAACGAGCCCTCGGTCCTGGCACGATGGGGCGAAGACCCCGAAATTCCATCCACCCCGGCGGAAGAGGCCGACCCCGAGCTTGCCGCCCTCCTGCAGGGCTTCCCGGAAGACGACGAAGCCCTCCCTGACGACGACTCTCCCGACAGCGGCCCACTCGACGACGACGTCTTCTCCGACCTTGACATGGAACCCGCCGGCGACGATCTCCCCGGTGACATCGGTGACATCGGTGACCTTGATGCGGAACCCGAGGAATTTGCCGACGGCTTCCCCGATGACCTCGACGCCGACGTGAGCACCGGGTTCTCCCTGGATGAACCGCCCCTCGATGAGCCGCCGCCGGACGAGCCCGCGGACGAAGAGCCCTTCGATTTCGACGCACCTCTGGATTTTGACGAACCGCTCGAAGGTGAGGATGTCATTGAGGATGTCGCTGAGGATGTGCTCGCAGCCGAGCCCGCAGGGGAGCCGGAAGCCGAGCCGGAACCGGAGCCTGGTGGCGGTGGCGACGCCGACCCGTTCGCGATGGGCGACTTTGACACCGCGGACTTCGATCTGGACGCAGAGGCAGAGGAAATCACCGGCGAAGCGCCGGGAGAGTTCGATGCCGA
>SLTF01000307.1 GCA_007130025.1 Spirochaetales bacterium
ATCTCCTTCGCCTTGTTCCAGAGGCGCTCCATTTCATCAAGAAGCTCCGGTGATGGCTCGGCTCCCTGGCCGCGCAGCGTCGATTCAATATATCCAAACCGCCCCCGAAAACGCTCATTGGCTCCGTGAAGGGCAAGTGTTGGATCGATGTGCAATTTTCTTGACAGGTTCACAACTGAAAAAAGCAGATCGCCAATCTCGTGTTCGATCCCGGTACCGCCGCGTTCCAGCTCCCGCTCCAGTTCTTCAATCTCTTCCCGCACTTTATCGACAACCGGTGCGTGGTCCTTCCAGTCAAAGCCAACCTTCGCAGCCTTTCGCTGCAGTTTCGCGGCTGTATCAAGGGGCGGCAGGTTGCGTTTTACCCCGTCGAGAATACCGGTCTTTGATTGCTTTCCCTCAACCGTTACCTTGATCTCTTCCCACTGCTGTTTTACGCGCTCAGCATCGCGCGCTACGGCATCACCAAAGACATGGGGGTGCCGACGTACCAGTTTGTCGCCAATATCCTTCAGCACATCGGTAACTCGGAACGCACCCGACTGCTCGTATACGTAGGCGATCATGATCGCGATCAGCAGAACGTCACCGAGCTCCTCGCGTACTCCGGACTGGTCATCCGATGAAATTGCATCGATGCACTCGAAGGCCTCCTCGAGCAGGAACCCCTTCAGCGTCACCGGTGTTTGCTCAATATCCCACGGGCAACCATGCGGTCCTCTGAGCACGCGAATGATCTCAAAGAACCGTTCAAACGCGGATAGCGCCTCGACATCATCACAGCGAAACCGACCATCTTCCATCTGATCATCACGGTACACATTGCTCATCGTCTGTCCTTATGTCCTGCAAGTCGAGCGGGCGCGCCTTTCTTCCGACATCGTGCGAGCGATAATCCCATTTAAGTAGACCGAATATCCATTATCGGAAGTACGAAATGTTGAACGTTTCGAGGATTTCGAGTCGCCCTCATCGCATCTCCCGTAACATTTCTCTACGCGGTTCTTTCGTTCTTCATCAGTCGCGATGTTCACTGATACGCGAGTAGATCCTGACAAGGATATACGATGCAATCAGCGGGGGAAAGACGTTGACCGAATTGTTGAGATTGGCCAGCGTCTGGATGATGTCCTCAAAGAAGTAATGAATCAAACCACCGAGAAACGACCCCACCAGCGCGACGATCAAGGCGCCCCAGAAGCGCCCGATAAACGGTTTACGCAGAATGAAGATGAACAGAATCGTCATTGCGAATCCAATGACAAGATATGTCAGCCCGATGGTCAGATAGAATGTTGTCATGGTGTTGCTCCTATTACGAATCAATCATGCTCGCGTACATGAGACCGACAGCTTCGCTGTATATCGCGGACCCAGGGTTTGCAGGATTGAATCCGTAGGCGAATACAAATAGAGCTAAGGCAAAGTCTGGAGTTCCCAATACTATGGAAAAATCCTCGACTTGGATAACGTCTGAGTGATTCGCCTGGTAATTCTCCAGATCGATACTGAGAGGAACAAATGGTCGAAGTTCACCCCCGGATAGATTTCGTCTGAGGCGAAGAGTCGTTACGGTTGTTTGGGCAAGATCTACAGGCCAACGAACAAATGCATCGAATGGATCAAATGGTGAATCAGGGGTCCCAAACGGGAAGAACGCGACTTCAATGGGGAGAGGTTCGTCAGCGTTATTAATTCGAATGAGCGGCGGCTGGAGAGCCCCAGGCGTTGTCATTCGTCGATATCCTCGACCGGAAAGCGCTATGTCCGGCCGAGGGAATCCCGAATCGCGAATGAAGTCCCGATCATCTGCAAACTGTTCGTCCGCAACACTATGGTTGTAGAACTTGTAGTAAATCTCATACCCGAGAAATCCCGCGACGTCGTTACTGGGATTGTTAAAGAAAAGAACGGTGGGTATTGAATTCGCGGTTCCCCGAGAAGGAAGGGATAGATCCCGGATCAAGTCCTCACGGGGCGCGAAGAGAAAAACGCCCACCTCGAGTCCACACGTGGTGAAAACCGCAAATGTTGTGATTGTCAGCACTGCTAGGCGGAGTCGGCGCGCCGGCACGTCACAGTGAAAGCTGAAGCGGCCACGTGGAACAAAACGAGTCCGCCTCCCCCTCCCCTGCTCAGGGGGCCGCTGGTTCAGCGATGTCCACAAGTTCATAGATGAGTACCGGTCGGTTCTTTCCCTTGACCCGGATGTTGTCGAGTTCGCGCGCAACAACGCGATCTTTTACCAGGCCGTAGGTGTATTCGCTGATGATAATCCCGGTGCCGTACTGCTTGTTGGTACCTTCGAGTCGGGCACCGAGGTTCACGTTGTCGCCCATGAGGGTGTAATTCATTCGTCCGAGCGAACCCATATTCCCCACCGTCATGATGCCCGAGTTGATTCCAATTCCGATTTCAATGCGCTTTTCTTTTGGCCAGGAATCGTTGAGCCGGCGCAACGCCTCCATTTGGCGAAGCGCGCAACAACACGCCAGGAACGCGTGTTCCTCCTGGGGAAGCGGTGCGCCCCAGAAGCACATGATCTCGTCACCCACGTATTTGTCGAGCGTGCCCTGGTGCTCCAGGATGATGTCGGTCATCGCGGTCAGATAGATATTGAGGTGGTTAACCAGTTCCTGCGGGGTCATCGATTCAGACAGGGTCGTGAATCCACGAATGTCTGAGAAGAAGACCGTGAGTTCCTTGTCTACGCCGCCAAGCTCGGGAGGACGCTCCAGGATCTGGTCAACCACTCGAGGACTGACGTATTTTCCGAACATATCGCGGATACGGCGTTTATCTTTCTCTTCGGTCATTACGCGATAGACCACAATCGAAACAAAGGCAAAAATCATTGCCAGAGCCGGTGCGCTGAAGTTCAGCACCACAGTACGCGCGTCAAACAGCAACGTGGTCACGAAAAACCAGACAACAACGAGGGCCACCGAAACCAGAAACGACCAGACGATAGAGAGACGCGATGTCATGAAGGAAGTGATGGCGGCCAGGGCCACAATCACCAGCAGATCGACCCACGCCGGCACGTAGTGGAGAAAGCGATCCATGATAATCGTATTCAGGGCGTTGGCGTGGACCTCGACTCCGTACATCAGACCAAAGGGCGTCGTCAATTCGTCAGCAGCCATTCCAGGAGCAAACGCTCCCACCATCAGGATCGCGTTCTCCACCGCTCGAGTGGGTAGCCAGGTCTGCGGGTCAATTCCCGGTACCCGCGCGGCGTAGCCAACGTAGGGCCGAACGGTAAAGGTTTGGCGGCCATCGCGCGCCACACTCGATCGTGGCCCCATGAAGTTGATCAGCATGCTGCCCGTGGCGTCTATCGGAATGCGCACATCGGGTACGGTCCGATAGACCGCTTCCGATATCACATCCCCCGCCCGATTCCGTCGTTCGGGCCGTACCAGAACCTGATGTGGTTCCCATTGCCCGTTTCGCCAGTCAAACCGCTGCGGATTGGGGATCCGAATATGACTCCCAATCACTACCTCGAGGTCTTCAAGTGCAACGTTAAAGTAGTCTGCTGCGAGCGCGAGCGTGATTGCGGGAATGAACTCATCGCGATAGCGCCGAACGAGAAAGTCACCGTTCTCGCCCGATCGTGGCGCGGACGCTTCCATGTCGGTGCGCAGTTGCGCGATGACCGCCTCGGTGATTGGGTAGTCGATGGTGTGGTCCCGACCGGTGCGATCAAACCAGACCAGTCGCTCGAACCGCTCCGTGTCCAGTGGCATTCCTGCACGCACCTCACTCAGCGTCATGGTCTCCAGTAAGCGCGACGAACGAGACACCAACGACTGGCGGCGATACACCTGGTCGAAGTCTTCGGCGAAGTTTGCGTGCCCGTAACCGCGCGCCGCACGGGCAAACGGAACCAGGGGTGGCTGGAGACCAAAGTGCGACGGCATACCGGTGAGGTCACCACGTACGTTCGTGATCTTGCCGGCGGCTTCAAACAGCGCGTCATGGCGGGAAAAGAGTTCATCTTCCGCACCTGGCGGCGGCTCGGCGCTATCGAGGATGGTTTCGAGGAATACTCTGCGATTGTCACGCATCGCCTGGAGCAGGAGTGCATCGTTGAACGCTTCGGTTTCCGGTTCGATAAAAAAGAGGTCGAGAAACAGCGCGCGTTCACGACGATTGGGATCCCGGATACGGGAAAAGGCGTGGGCCAGGTCGGCATGGCGCGACCGAGGAAACGGCCAACGACCGATCTGCGACAGCGTCGAGAAATCTATCCCAATGATGATGATGTCGTCGGAAACGAAGGGGTTACGCTCAACGACCGTCACCCCTTCCTGTACACGGGTTGGAGTGAAACTGTCCTTGAGTCGAAAATGAAGATCGAGAGTGCGCAACTCCATGCGCTCGATGATGGGCGTTCCCCAGTTGAGGGCCGCGATCACAAGAACCACGGCCATCCCGATGAAGAGCCCGAATACCCGTGTTTCAAGGAGTTTTCTTCGGCGTCCTGCCATACCTGCCCTACGCTCCGGGCCGGCGCCGTTGCGCCCGCCGACCCAGGGGTCGTGACGCCGCTAGTTCTGCACCGACAGCGCGATTATACGGGTTCTTGCGAGATTTGTCCAAGTGCTACCGGCGTGGTTCTGTACCAGGCGATTATAATATTCCGTCGCGGCTTGTGGATCGCCCTGCTGCTCCGCGATCCGACCGAGGGCAAACAGTGCACGTGGTACTTCCGAAGTGTCGAAGGAATCAACGAGCTGCGTTAACAGCTGTCGCGCCCGATCAACCTGCCCGCCCTCTTCAGCGGCCGCGGCGGCGTTGAACAGCGAGATCGGTGTCAGATAGCTGTCGGGGAACCCGGTCGCAGCCTGCTCAAAGTCCACTGATGCAGCATCCCACTGCTCAAGCTCCCAATTCATGCTTCCACGCACGAAGAGTGCTCGCTGGGCGGCTCCAAACCGAGGATAATCGGTCGTTACGCCGTTGACTTCCGCGGTGATCTGCGCAGCGAGGGATTGGCGACGCGCGTCGTCCGTGGCGGCGGAAAACTCGTCAAAAAGTTCCTGAACGGTTTCGGCGGCCACCCGAGCGCGCTCTTCCCTCGCGCCACGAAACTCCAGATAAAGAAACAGGCCTACAACGATACCGACCACAGCCACGAGAACGGCCAGGAGCGGTTTTCGGTTACGCTGCAGAAAATTCGAGACGGTGGTGAGAATCTTTGTTGTTGTGTCTTGTACGTCGGTAGTCGGCATTGCCGGCGTTCTCCTTTTGTCGCTGCGGACCGTGAATCGATCCGGTTTGTTCCCCACGCATGGGGTGTTGCTGTATCGGGAAACCGTCCCGGTTTATCGGGAGATATCCAGTTCCTTGATCAGTCGGGACAGATACGTCCGCTGGATGCCCAGCACTTTCGCGGTGGTAGTCTGGTTCCAGCCGTTCTGCTCCAGTGTATGCCGGATGAAATGTTTTTTGAAGACGTTCACGGAATCTTTCAGCGTCTTTCCCAGGTAGCGCTCTTCCTTGAGTGGGCCTCCAACGTGCAGTCCGAGATCGTCGCCCTGTATTTCGCTCGTGCGCGACACCACTACCGCCCGTTCTACCGCATTCTCCAACTCTCGAACGTTGCCCGGCCAGGTATAGGAGAGCAGGACATCCATCGCCTCCGAGCTGAAACCGGAGATCGGCTTCTTGGTCTCGCGCGAAACACGTCGCAAGAAATGCGCTGCAAGCTCAGGGATGTCCTCAGCACGTTCCCGCAAAGGCGGTACGTAGAGCGGAAGAACGTTCAACCGATAGTACAGATCACGCCGAAACGTACCGTCGGCAACCGCCTGGTCGATATCCTTGTTGGTGGCAGCGATAATGCGAACATCAACCTTGATCGTTTCACTCGAACCAACGCGTTCAAAGGCCTGATGCTGCAGCACCCGAAGCATCTTGGCCTGAAGCGCCAAGGGTAGTTCTCCGATCTCGTCCAGAAATATCGTTCCTCCGTCGGCAAGCTCAAACCGCCCTCGACGGTCGCTCTGCGCGTCGGTGAAGGCGCCTTTCACGTGGCCGAAGAGCTCACTCTCCAGCAAGCCTCCCGGCAGCGCGGCACAGTTAACGCGCAGAAAGGGCCGATCGCGTCGCGTGCTTCGCAGATGAATCTGCTCGGCAAAGAGCTCTTTTCCAACCCCGGACTCACCCAGGATCAGAACCGATGAATCGGTTGGCGCCAGCCGCTCGACAATCGCCACGCGGTCTTTCATGACCGGCGATTCGCACACAAAGTGATGGTAGCCCTGCTGTTCGACCATCTGGTCCTGCAGCAGGACAACTTCCCGACTCACGCGTTGAAACGATTGTGCGTTCTGAATGGCAAGCGCCGCCTGGGTGGCAAATATCTCGAGCCACTGTCGGTCGTCTTCCTCGAACGGTTTACCGTCTTTTTTGTTCAGAATCTCGATCACGCCGACGCATCGATCGTGAATCCGCATCGGCACGGCCATGATTGAGTGGGTTTCGTACCCAACCTGCTTCCCGATGTCGCCGAAATAGCGCTCATCTTCATCCACATTATTGACTATCAGCGACCGGTTGTTTTGCGCCACCCACCCGGCAATCCCCTCGCCGAGGTTGAGCGAGTATTTCTCGACCTCGGCCCCCTTCGCGCCAAGCGCAATCTCGAAATAGAGCTTGTTGTTCTCCGGGCGCACCAGAAGAAGCGACGAGGCTTCGCCCCCGCTTAACCGGGTGGCAGATTCGAGTATGGTTTGGAGCAGACCACGCGCATCCGAGTAGTCGGAGTTGATCTGCGCGTTGATCTCGATGAGAGTTTCGAGCTTCCGCTGGTCAACGCCGGACTTGAACATGCACGACGAGGGAGCCCACGGAGATCAGGACTGCCCCTTCTCCTTCAGCAGCTCGCCGAGTGTCAGCGTTCCGCTGTCGTCGTCGTCGTGGATGTATTTCTGCATCTCCGCGCGCTGTTCTTTTTTCTCGAGTTCCCGCACTGAGAGTCCCAATCGTTGTCGGCTCGGGTTGATCTCGGTGATGACCGCCTGGATCTTGTCTCCGATATTGATCTTCTTGACCGCCTGCTCGAAGGGCTCGACGCGGGGATCACACAGATTATTCTTGTTAATCAGCCCCTCGATGCCGCTCTGCACCCGAACGAAAACGCCGAACTCGGTGATATTGGTGATTTCGCCTTCCAGAACCGACCGTTGCGAATAGGCGCGCTTCAACGCCGACCACGGATCATCGGCAAGCTGCTTCATCCCAACGCGGATATTGCGGCTCTGGGGATCGACCGCCAGCACCATGACGTCGACTTCCTGGCCCTCTTCCAGTACTTCCGAGGGGTTTCTGGGTTTGGTCGTCCAGGAGAGGTCGTCAACGTGGAGGAATGCGTCGATGCCTTCTTCAAGCTCAACGAAGGCGCCGGCGTTGGTGATCTTTTTCACCGTTCGCGTAATCTGCATGCCCTCGGGATACTTGCCCGCAAGTTCTTCCCACGGGTTGGGCAGGACCTGCTTGAGCCCCAGGGAGACCTTCCCCTGCGTTACGTCGTAGTCGAGGATCTTGGTCTCAACCTCGTCGCCGACGTTCAGAACTTCCTTGGGATGGTTTACGTGCTTGATCCACGAAAGCTCCGAAATATGCGCGAGGCCTTCGATGCCCTCTTCGAGTTCGATAAAGGCTCCGAAATCGGTGAGCTTGGTGACCCGCCCCTTGACGACGTCGTCAACGTGGAACTTCGCTTCGAAGCTGTTCCAGGGATCTTCGCTCATATGTCGCAATGACAGGTTGATCTTTTTCTCGGCGGCATCCATTCGAATCACTTTGAGATGAATTTTGTCGCCGCGCTTGACGTAGTCTTTTGGCCGGGTGGCATGACCCCAGCTCATATCGTTGATGTGCAGCAGGCCGTCAAACCCACCGAGGTCGATAAAGGCGCCAAAG
The DNA here is from genome assembly GCA_007130025.1 of Spirochaetales bacterium. Classification (GTDB taxonomy): domain Bacteria; phylum Spirochaetota; class Spirochaetia; order DSM-27196; family PWMO01; genus PWMO01. The sequence goes on from SLTF01000307.1 coordinate 7,936, forward strand.
GAGGTAAACGATTTGACCTCACCCTCAACGGTATCGCCAATCGTTACGGTCTCGAAGAACTCCTGCCGTCGTCGCTCTACTTCTTCATCGAGCCAGGAGCGACGCGAGAGCACAATATTGACACGGTTATCACTGTAGAGGCGCTCAACGTAGAACTTGGACGTCATGTTGACGTACTCTTCGGGCTCTTCGATCCGTCGGATGTCCATCTTGGAAATCGGGTTGAAAGCTCGGATCCCACCCGGAAGGCGGATCTCGAAGCCGCCCTTGACGGTTCGAACGACCTTTCCTTCGACGGGGAGCTTATCGGTAAAGGCCTCTTTGAGGACCTTCCAATACGCCTTTTCATCCGCCTTCCGCTTCGAAACCGACACGCCGCCGCCGCTGGTCTCTTTGTTCAGCAGCATCACGGTGACCTGATCACCCAATGCGGGCACGTCGTCAAACTCATCCAGAGGGACACGGCCTTCCGATTTGTATCCAATGTCGATGAAGACCTGCTCGGCGCCAACTTGCACAACAGTGCCCTCTACCAGCTGTCCTACCTCGAGCTCATCGAGCTGTTTGAGGAATTCTTCCTGCAGCTGTTCTTGCAGCACCTGCTGTTGTGGTTTCTGCGCGTTCTGAGCCTCTCTATCTTCCATACGTTCTCTGTTGCTCCCGGTATTGTTGCGTTTCGCGGATGGTTTTGATCACTGTCTCACAAACTTCATCTATGGTCAAGACCGAAGTGTCCAAATAGAGTGCATCCGGCGCCTGTTGCAGGGAGCCGGTGCGCTTTTTTCGGTCGAGTTCGTCGCGTTCGGCGATGCGTTGCCGGATCTCATCCAGGGTGAGGTCGCTTTCCCGCTGTTCCCAGCGTCGCTGAGCCCGCATCTCCACCGATGCGTCAAGGTAGACCTTGACGTCGGCATCAGGAAAGACAACGGTGGCGATATCCCGTCCCTCAACAATCACGTCGTGACGATCGGCAATATCGCGCAGGCGCTCGTTGACCATGTCGCGCACCGGCTGTACGGCCGAATGGCGGGATACGTAGCGGTCGACCGCTTCCCCGCGAAGCGCTTCATCTCGGCGTTCACCGTCCACGTAGAGGACGCCATCCCGGTAGTCAAGCTCCAGCTCACCGGCAATCGCTGCGATGCGCTGCGGATCGGCGTCGGGCTGGTTCAGTTGTAACGCCTTCCAGGTAACGGCGCGGTAGATTGCACCGGAGTTCAGGTAGGTGAACCCGAGCGCCTCACCGACTCGCTCCGCGATGGTGCTCTTGCCTGCGCCGGCCGGGCCGTCAATTGCGACGATCACCGCGCGGCTCCCGTCGTCTGCCGCAGAAACCACTGAATTTCATCGTCGGTAAGGTGACGGAAGGTTCCTGAGGCAATTCCCTTGATGCGCACGGGACCAATGCGCACGCGATGGATGCGTTTCACGGTTGCTTTCCAGTGCTGGAATACTCGACGGATCTCGCGGTTCTTCCCTTCGTGAAGCACGAGCGTCATGCGAAAGGGGGTTTTCAGTGAGTACGAGTCAATTGCGTACCGGACCCCTTCGACCATGATCCCGCGCTTGAATTGATCGAGCATGTCGGTGGTAACCGGCCGTTTGGTCTCGACCAGGTACTCCTTATCGATTGCCGCGGAAGGATGCATGGCAGCAAGGGCGAAGTCACCGTCGTTTGTTACCAGAATCAGACCACTTGAGAGAAAATCGAGTCGCCCGACGGTGAACATTCGCATGCTGAACTCGGTCTTCAGCAGATCCATCACGATAGGACGCCCTTCGGGATCCTTACTCGTGCTGAGCATGCGCGGAGGTTTGTGAACCGCAAGGTAGACCATCTTTCGGGTGGGGAAAAGCCGTCTTCCCTCGTATTCGACGATGTCGTCCGCCTCGACCATGGTCCCTTGGGTGCGGATTACCGTTCCATTGACGCTTACGCGCCCTTGGGCAATAAGCTGTTCTCCCTGACGGCGCGAGCAAACCCCACACTTGGCCAGATAGACATGCAGCCGCAGGGGAAAGTCAGGGGTTTTGGTTCGCCGTAATTCGTGCGCCATATCGGGTATCCTCTCGCCGTGTTCCCGCTCATCCGTTGAGCCGAAACCGCTCCTCTTCGCGTTCATCGAGCTTGGGCAACTCGGCGATGCTGCTTAATCGGAAAAGCTTCAGAAATTCACGCGTCGTACCGTACTGAACCGGTTTGCCCGGCGCGTCTTTTTTTCCGGTTTCTTTGATCAACCCCCGCGTCAGCAAGAGGCGGATCATTCCATCGGCCGCAACGCCCCGCAGGTTTTCGATCTCTGCGCGGGTGACCGGCTGTGAGTACGCTACAATGGAGAGCGTTTCCATTGCGGCTCGGGAGAGGCGGTTCTCGTTTTTGCGACCGTAGCGCTCTTTCAGGATGTCCCAGAGCTCCCGTTTGGGCGCGAGGCTCACTCCGTCACCCACCCGCGAAATCTCCAGGCCCAACCGCCCCTGCGTACGGAACTCGCTCATCTGCTCCAGACAGCTCCGCACCACGTCAATCGAGAGTCCCGATATTCGCGAGAGGGATCGCTCATCCATTGGTTCACCCTCAAGGAAGAGGATGGCCTCCAGGAGCGCCTGCTCTTGCTCAAGCTCCATGCTCTCTCCTGCGAATCCGAATATCGCCAAACATGCGGTTTTGCTCGATGGCAATCCGTCGTGATTTCACCGACTCCAGCACCGCGAGAAACGCGCAGACCACCTCAAGGATGGACTCCGAATTAATCACCAGATCGGTGAAGAGGCATTCGCTGCGTTCTTCGAGCAGCTCCTCCAACAGGGTTACTTTTTCGTTGACGGTGAACTCTTCGGAAAGATCGAGCAGTCGATCGGCGGATACATTGGAAATGATGGTGGAAAACGTACGGAGAAGGTCCCATACGTCGATCTCTTCCCAGAGCTCATCGCTGTCGGCGAAGGGAAGCGCCTGCTGCTTCTTGCGGCGCTCAATGAACCACTCCGTTTCCTGTTCTTTATCCACCATCAAGTCGGTGATTTTTTTGTACTTCTGGTACTCAATCAGCCGTTCTACCAGTTCGCGTCGTGGATCTTCGATCTCTTCGTCGAGATCCATCTCTACCGGCAGTAACATGCGGCTTTTGATGTAGAGAAGGGTTGCCGCCATCACGTAAAACTCCGTGATGTTCTCCAAATCGACCTTCGTCGCGTACTCGATAAACTGAAGATACTGTTCGGTGATCTGAGATATCGGAATGTCGTAGATATTGATCTCTGATCGCTTGATTAAAAATAGCAACAGATCAAGCGGGCCTTCAAAGTCTTGAAGGCGCACATGGTGGCCGGTTTCTTCTGCGGTCATCGACGGTGTACCCCTGGCGTCCCGCCATTATACGGATTGCGTCGTCTGAGGTAAACACCCTGCGGACCGAGCCGGCCGAGAACGGTACTCAGTTTCCGACCGGTGAGCGGATGGATCAGATGCGGTGCAATCTCGATCAGTGGCTCCAGCACAAACCGGCGCTCCAGCATTCCCGGATGGGGAATCCGGAGATCCGGCTCCGAGATTTGACGGTCACCGTAGAGCAGAATATCGATATCAAGCGTGCGCGGTCCTTTGGGGGTTTCCACGCTCCGGTCGCGGCCATGGCTGCGTTCGATCTCGTGAATCACGGTCAGGAGCCGACGAGGCTCCATCTCGGTGCAGCCGGTCACTACCGCGTTGAGAAAGCGCGGTTGCTCGGTAACGTAGAGCGGATCGCTCTCATAGTACGAAGAGACGCGGAGGCAGTCCAGAATGGACGACAGCCGCGCGACCGCCGAGTCAAGAATCGATTCGCGGTGCTCCTGATTGGAACCGAGTCCCAGGAACACCGCGACCGAGATGTCAGAACAGTTCGTCGTCACCGGCCTCCTGATCCATGACCGGAGCTACGCGTTTCTTCCCGCCGCCGGCGGCCGCCCGTGCCGGTGTAGCCACCTCATCGTCCACGATTTCCACCGATACTGCCGACGTTCCGGGCTTGCCGGCGGCACCGTCCGCAACCGGCGTCTCATTCGGGGGCGATGCAGGGACACCGTGTTCTTTGCGTACCGGAGGCGGGAACATCACTACCCGCAACTTTTTCTCGAGATCGGTAGCCATGTCCGTATTTGTTTCAAGGAAGGTTTTGGCGTTCTCCCTCCCCTGCCCGATCCGTTCATCGCCCAGCGAGTACCAGCTTCCGCTCTTCTGTACCAGGTCGTACTTCAGTGCCGCATCGAGGAGGCTTCCGCTGGCGGAGATCCCCTTGCCGAACATGATCTCCAGCTCCGCCTTGCGAAACGGTGAAGCAACCTTGTTCTTGACGACCTTCACCCGAACCTTGTTGCCGATTGCATCGTCGCTGCCCTTGGTAATGGTCTCAATGCGCCGGACTTCCAGGCGAACCGACGAATAGAACTTCAGCGCCTTCCCGCCGGTGGTTGTCTCGGGGTTGCCGAACATGACGCCGATCTTCATGCGGATCTGGTTGATGAAGATGAGGCAGGTACCCGACTTTGATATGGTTCCCGTCAGTTTCCGCAGCGCCTGACTCATCAGCCGCGCCTGGAGACCCATGTGGGAGTCACCCATGTCGCCTTCGATTTCTGCCTGCGGGGTGAGCGCGGCAACCGAGTCCACCACGATGACGTCTACTGCACCCGAGCGAACCAGGGACTCCGCGATTTCCAGCGCCTGCTCACCGGTGTCGGGCTGCGACACCCAGAGCTCATCGATGTTGACCCCGAGGTTTGACGCATAGTTGGGGTCCAATGCGTGCTCGGCGTCGATGAAGGCGGCGATCCCGTTTTTCTTCTGTGCTTCAGCGATGGCGTGCAGCGCCAGTGTGGTTTTTCCCGATGACTCAGGTCCGTAGATTTCAATCACCCGACCTTTCGGATACCCCCCAAGACCGAGCGCCTCATCGAGCATGATCGAGCCCGACGGTATTGTTTCGATGCCCTTGATCTCGGCTCCTACGCCGAGTTTCATCAGGGAGCCTTTTCCAAACTGTTTCTCGATCTGCAGCTTTGCCGCTTCGAGCGCCCTTCCCTTTTCTTCCGCGTTCTCGATTGCAGCCGCAGATTCTTTCTTTGCCATACCTTCCCCTTTCGTACCGGTTTCTACCGGTTATAAACATAGGAAAACGGCCCTGTGCTTTTCTCTCGGCATACTATCGTGCTCTCTTTTTACCGGTCAAGTGCGAATTGCCGATAAGAACAGCAGATGGTGCGCAGATTCTTCCAACAGAGCCCAGGATTACCGGGAACCGGGGAAGGTGCCGCGGCGGCGATGCACACGGTGCTCCCCGGGGTGCTCGTTACCGGCCTCTCGGTTCTCCTGTTCTTCATCGCGGCCCCTGCCGCTGCAACGGATCTGAACCGAAGGCTCATGGCACACCTCGATGACGATGCAACCATCCGAGCCCTGTCTCAGGCCGGTTTCGCCGACGCGCTTGCGATGGTGGAAGCCGCCGCCCGGACCGGTCCCAACCGCCCCGGGCTCATCGTCGGACTGTTTGACGGCCTTCCGACCTTTTCCGAAACCGAGCGTCTGCTCCTGCTGGTCCGCTTTCTCGAACTGAGTCCCGACGCCCCACTCGATGCGTGGTCCGCGGCGCTGGAGCGCGTGGAGGATCACCCGTATGTTGCGGCCGACCCGGCGCTCGGCGCTGCGTTTCTTCGCCTGAGTGCCCGTCATCGCGTCATGCCGCGAAGGAGTACCCTGCTTCGAACCGGCATCGCCCTCGGTGAGCGAGTCGGCGCCGGGCGGTCCGACCCAACAATCCGCCGGTGGGCGGTTGCGTTTCTCGACGTGGCTGAGCAGAGCGCCGACCCGGCCCTCGCAGGAACGGTCGATCAGATCGCCCGCCGCTCGGACGATTGGGAAATTGTTGCGCGGGCGCGTAAAATTTCCCGCGCCCTGTTTGACTGAATCCAAATGGACGTGCTATACCAAGCGCATGCGTGGTGAGTTGCTCATTCTTTCGACCCGTTCGATGAGGGACTACGCGTCGCGTGTTGCCTTCCAGATTGAAACCTTCCCCGATTATCGGGGGTCCGGGAAGCCGCGTGACTTCGTCGGCAAGCTGAAAGCAGTCCGCTTCGCCGACGGCGAAATGGAAGTAGAGGTTCACACCTCTCTGCGCGGCAAGGACGTATTTCTCTTTGCCACGGCAGGACGAAACGAGTACGACATCGGGGTGGATGAGGCAAAAACGGAGCTTTACCACTGCATCGACGCCCTGCGCCGCGCCCAGGCCGGCCGGGTCACCCTGTTTGAACCGTACTGCTCATCGTCCCGCTCGGACCGCACTACCCGACGCAACTCGGTGGGCTTCTGGGTGCACTACAAAACGCTGGTGAGTCTTGGGGTGAACCACATCATCACCTACCAGCTCCACTCCGATAAATCCAAAACCATCGTCGACCCTTCGCTGTGCGCAATTGACGATGTACCGGTAAGTTCGTTGATCAAGGAGTACATCGCCGACAATTTCGTAAAGACCACCGATTTTCTTGAGACCACCGTGCACGACAACTGGTTGTTCTGCTCGGTAGACGCGGGAAGCGAGGGCATTGCCAAAAAATACGCGTCCGCATTTGGTTGCCGGCTCATGATTGCCCACAAGCAGCGCGACTACAACCAGGCCAATACCGTCGAGTCCATCAATATTCTTTCCGACAGTCCGATTGAAGGGAAAGAAGTCTGGATTGTAGACGACATGATCGATACCGCCGGCAGCGTCTACGCCCTCGTTCGTGAACTCAAAAAACGAAAGGTCGAGAAGATAAATATCGCGTCGGTGCACCCCGTGTTCTCCGACCCTGCGATCGAACGGCTTTCTGCGCTCTATGAAGAGGGACTCCTCGACCGTGCGGTAGTTATCGATACCGTCGCCTGTACCGAAGAGCTCCGCCACCAGATGCCCTTCCTTCATGTCGTTGGATCGGCTCGAAGGAGCGCCGAAATCGTGATGCGAATGAACGAAGAGAAGTCGCTCTCTCCGTTCTTTGAAGACTTCAACTGCCGGGAGTACCTGAGTTCGTCCCTGAAACTGTTTCTGTAGGTACCCGTTCGGCCCAGGGCCTTGGGAGCCTTATGAATCCGGAACGATTGGTCGAATCG
>SLTF01000216.1 GCA_007130025.1 Spirochaetales bacterium
ACGCTCGACCTCGGCGGGCTTACGGTGCGGCAGGAGAGCTTTGTGGCGGCGGATCTGCGCGCCGCACACTCCGACCTCCTGCTGCAGGTTCCACGGCTCGGTCCATCAAAAAGCAACGTGCTGGTATACGTTCTGGTGGAACACAAGTCCCGCCCGGATCGATGGACCCTGCTGCAACTGCTGGGCTACATGGTGGAGATCTGGAAGCGATACCGCCGGGACCACCAAAATGAGTCCCGGTTGCCGGCGATCTTTCCCGTAGTTTTCAGTCACAGTAGGAAACGGTGGCGCTATTCGCTGGACTTTGGCTCGCTGGTGGCGATACAATCAGAACAGGAACAGCGGCATACCCCGTCGTTCTCCGTTGCTCTCTACGAGACCGCGGGAAAGGCGCCGGAACAGGTGCGGGGTGGGATACGCTTCGTGTCGGCGGTAAGGGTCTCGGAATACCGCCCAGCGGAGGAAACAATGATGACGATAGCAGAACAATGGATGGAACAAGGGCAGCGAACTGGACGGATTGAGGGCAAGAAGGCGACCCTGATTCGTCAGCTTGACCGTAAGTTCGGACTCAACGCGAAGGAGCGGGACGTCGTCTCGGGCGTGTCTGATCCGGAAGTGCTTGATGCAGCGGTGGATGCACTGATCGACAATGCAGACAAGGATGCCATTCTGGCGCTGATGAGAGAAGGGACCATCGAGCGCTGACGCACGGCGACCATCATGAGGATTTACGGCCGGAAACTCTTTGGTGGGCAACCTATCGCCGGCCCTGGTCCGCCCGCACCGACCAAACGTCCTCCGCCGGAGGCTCCTCGCAGAAGCTGGTTACGGGACCAGAACTCCCTCATACTCGACGTCGAACTCGAAAGTTGGGTGCGGCTGCTTTGTGAGAGTGAGACTCGACTCCAATTGCGAAACCAGGGCAGAGACCAGGCGTAAACCCAGCGACGATGGGTTGTCCACGTCCACGTGCGAAGGAAACGGAATACCGCTGTTGGAAATGGTGACATGCATACGGTCACTTCCATCGCCCAGATCCCGGATGTTCACCGTGAAGCGTTTTTCCTGATTGCGAGAGAAGCCGTGTTTCGCGGCGTTGGTTGCAAGCTCGTTTACCACAAGACCAAGCGGAACGGCGACCTTGCTGGTTACCTCGACTTCGAGACCCGAGACCTCGACCTCCACGGTAGAATCGAAGACCGAAGCGAGAACTCTTCTCAAGTACGGCGTGAGTTCCAGGGTGGTGAGTTCGTCGGTAGCCTGCAGTTGTTCGTGCAATACGCGAATTGTTTCCACCTGATGCAGGATGTCCGAAAGATCAGCGGTGGTGTTGTCTTCGGAGTGTTTCAGCGAGATGAGTGAATGAACGATTGCGAGATTGTTCTTCACGCGATGGTTGAGTTCGTGGCGCAGTCGTTTCTCAACGGTGATTGTGTTCATCAATTCGGTGACGTCGTTGTGAACGCCCAGCATCCGACGGGGTGTGCCGTTTTCGTCCCGAATTGCCATTCCTCGGCAGCGGACGTACACCGTTGTGCCGTTTTGATGGGTGTAGCGCACGATTTGGTCGTAGGGATGGTCGGGGTCTTTCAGGTGTTTCTGGAAGTTCTCGAGCGCACGCTTCAGATCGTCCGGGTGGATGAGGTCCTGCCATTCCGCCGGATCATGCCGCTTGGTCTGCGGATCATGACCAAACAGTTCCCAGAACCGGTTATCCATCCACTCCTGGTCGGGTTTCTCGATGTCCCAATACCACATTCCATCCAAGGATCCCTCCCTCAGAAAGGCAAAAATCTTTGGGTCGCGCTGGACGAGGTCGTAGAGTTCAGCCTCCAGGTAATGGGAGTATTCCGGCATATCGGCCACGAGGTCATGGTCGCGAGTGGCCGCAGGAAGCCGATTCGTTCCATCAGGGAAGGAGTGGTACTGGTAGATTGCACGGGGTACCTGCTTGAACAGATCCGCCCGACGCTCTTCCGCCTCAACAACCACTCGGTGCGCGTCCCACAGGCCGAAGGCCATGTGTATCGACGCGAGGAGGTCCGTGTCAGCAGAGCCTTTTTGAATGAACCCGTAGGAGGTAGTCTTTTGCGCGAGGTCCCAATATACGTCTTCCGTGTGCGAGGAGCGAAAAACCACGGGGATGTCATGTGCTCTGAGAATCGCCTGCGCTGCCTGGGGGCCGGTCATTCCCGGCCCGAGATCGATGTCCATCAGGATGAGATCGGGTGGTATCGAATGAGCGACCGTTTCGAGAGCCTGTTCACCTGAGTGAACGACGGTCACGTTGTACCCGGCCGACTCCAAGACCCTGCACCCGGCCAGGGCGATCACCACTTCGTCCTCTACCAGGAGAACATGCTTCGTTTTTGATTTAGACACACAATTTGCCTCAAAAAATAATATAACGATATTAGTGAAATTTGTCAACGGGGTATGCTCAGAGTCATACCCCGGCAAGGCACGAAGAGACGCGGCCTGCGGTGCCATTTTGAATTGGAGTTGACAAAAGGCACACGCGACGGTATGGTTGTACCCATGGAGTTCCGGTGGAACGGCGAAAAGAATGAAGAGCTGAAGGCACAGCGGGGACTATCCTTCGAACGCGTTGTTGTTGCGATTCAGGAGGGATATCTCCTTGATGTACGCGAGCATCCCAACCAAGGACGATATCCCAATCAGATTCTTCTGATCGTGAACATTGAGCAATACGCTATCTGTGTTCCGTGCGTTCCCGACAAGTCGGGAAGCATGTTTATGAAAACGCTCTTTCCCAGTCGCCGGTACACCAGGGAACTGGGCTTGGAGGTTGAAGATGACTGAACACGACGAACAAGATCTCATCGCAAGCGTGGAGAACGGGGAATGGCAATCCGTACACAACGTCGAATCGCTGAAACAGCAGCTGAAGCAGGCGGCGGACCGGACGGGGCAGAAAGACTACCGCATCAATGTTCGTATCTCCAAACGCGACGTGGACGCGCTCAAAGCCCTGGCGCTTGAAGAGGGGCTTCCGTATCAGACGCTGATCACCAGTATTCTCCACAAATACGTTTCCGGGAGAATGGTGGACCGCCGCGAGAACACGGCGTAACGCGCTGAATCCGTCGAATACACCCTACCGTTTCCCCACCTGTGCCGCCAGGCGGCGAATCTCGTCCCTGCTCATCCCCGTCAGCAGCTCTTCAAACACCGCGCTGCGCGGTGCAGCAGCCGACCGACGCTCGGCCTTGCGACGGCGCAGTTCGCGGGCGAGTTCATGCGCAGGCTGCCAGTTCCGCGGCTTGAAGGCTCGGTTGATGAAGTCGTGCACCCGCTCGATGAGGGCGGGGTCGTGTTCCAGCAGCTGATCGAGCTGCGCCAGAAGTTTGGTGCGCTGTTCGTCGCTCAAATGCGCCCAGGCCCGGCGCATGCGCCGCATGGCGTGTACCTCGGGCACCCAGACCAGCTCGCTCACCGCAATGAAGAAGCGCGCCCGACGCGGATCAAACGCCCGCGGGACCGACCTGGCCAGATGCTTCGCCGCCGCACGGTACTCGCCCGTATGCATCAGGTAGAGCCCCAGATTGCGGTTGAGGATGGTACTCTTTGGATTGAAGTGGAGTCCCCGCCGGATATTGGGAATGGCGAGGTCGGCCTGCTGAAGGGGAAACTGCCGGTAGGGGGAGTGTTCTACGAGGCGGACGAAGATGACCATTGCGGTGGCCAGGGCGGCGATGTCGAGCGCGTAACTGAGCGCCACGCTGAGTCGAAGTGACGCGTTAAAGAGGCCGTGCAGGAGCGCAACCATTGCCACTCCGCTGAACGCTATCCGATACGCTGCGGGATCCTTCGAGTGGTAGTTCGCATACGCCGCCGCAGAGTAGAGCCCTCCCCAGATCGCGCCGTAGACGGCGTGCCCACCGGTGCTCAGGATCGGCCGAAAGAATACCACCGCCCCAAACCGCTCGATGTACGAGATGTTTTCTATGGTGCCGAATCCAAGGCCGACGACCGCACCCTGGATAACCCCGTCCTGCGGCTCCTTCGTGGTGCGCAACGCGTGCGCCACCGACAGGAAGGCGAGGAACTTCGCCGTTTCTTCGATTGGCCCGACTACCAGAACG
>SLTF01000410.1 GCA_007130025.1 Spirochaetales bacterium
ACGGCTGCTTCTCTTCCGTCGGCGTCGCCGCACGCGCCGCGTTCGCCGGTCGCCCGGTGCGCCGGTGCGGGTTCGACAATCCTGAGCGTTCCGGTTGTCAAGGCTCGCTCGGGCGGGATATGCTGAGAGATCATTGACGCGGGGAGGCGCTATGGCGTCGGCACACACGTCCGGTGAGCGTATCGGCGACTTTCTGGTGAAGATCGGCGCGATGTCGGAAGCACAACGATCTGAGGTCGTACAGCATCAAAACGCTCACCCTGAGGTTCCCTTTGGCCGGATCGCGGTGGAGTTGGGCTTCATCAAGGACGATGTTATCGATCAGTTTCTTAAGAGCCGGTAGCGAGCCCTTCGCACCGCTCAGGATCCGGTGACGGCACTCGGTACGCTGCCGTCGTCGAGCACAAAGCGGTTGCCCCCGAGGTGCTTGGCACGATAGAGCGCCTGATCGGCGCGGCGGTTCCACGATTCCGGCGATTCACCGCTCTGAAGAATTGCCGCTCCCGCGGACACGCGCACCTCCACTTCTCCAGAACCGCCCCGTTGGGCGATGGTCTCCACCAGTTTCGCGCAGACGGCGGACAGTCCTTCGGGATGAATATCGGGGAGCACCACCACAAACTCGTCACCACCGTAGCGAAACGAGCGATCTTCCCGCCGCGTGGTGCGGTCGATGATCTGTGCAACCGACTGGAGCACGCGGTCACCCGCCGCGTGGCCGCGAGTATCGTTGATCTCCTTGAAGTTATCCAGATCCATGATGACCAGTCCGCAGATCAGGTCGTGGCGGAAGCAGCGTGCAACCGCGATCTCCAGTTCCGGGTCGAGCGCCCGTCGATTCTCCAGCCCGGTGAGCGGATCGCGCGTAGCCCAGAGCATGAGCTGAATGCGCTGTTGAGCGCTTCGGTGAGCAAAGAACCAGCTGAACACCGCGGTGGTGGTCGCCGATGCAAGAAACCCAAACAGGTTCACCATCTCGGGAAAGATCGCAACCGTTCCGGTTGTGCAGACAATGGTGACCGAGACCAGCATCCCGATAACCAGGATCAAGCCCACCGTTGCCGGGGCAAGATAGAACACAAATATACTGACCGAGTAGACCCAGAGCGCGCCGTTGAGTCCGAGCGAAGCCGTTGAGACAACCGCGACAATGGTCAGCATGATCGAAACGGCGATCCCCGCACGTTCTACCTGTCCCGTTCGGCGAGCAAAGAGTGCCGCACCAAGGGCGGTAACCACGGCCGCGAGATTCAGGATCGCAACCAGGTATGATCCGGTTACCAACCGATAGACGGCAAACCCTCCGACAAAGACCGAGGTAAGCCCCGCCACAAGGAAAATCAGCGCGAGACGATAATCGCTGGTGAGGGCGGTTTCGGGCCGCCGGCGGAATAGACTGTTCATTTTTTCTTCGAGAAAGTATAGCGAGTTTTTCCGCGCCGGGCTACCATGGTCCTTGACACGAACGGTGAGGCGCGTACGATCACCAAACGGAACTACCGATCGGAGAGGAACCGCTTTGTGACCGCTGCATCGAATTCGGATACTCCGGCGCGCACCGCGTCCACCGCACCCGGCGGTCGCCGGTTTGAGTGCGTCGCAACCACGTTACCCGGGCTGGAGGCGGTCTTATCGCGTGAGCTTGAGACGGTTGGGGTCTCCGATGTCGAGCCGCTTCGCTCCGCGGTACGGTTCTCGGCGGACCACCAGCGCCTCTACAGCGCGAACCTTCGGGTACGTACCGCTCTGCGAATTCTGGTTCCGATCGCCCGTTTTGCCGCCGCGTCCACGGATCAGCTCTACCAGGAATGTCTCTCCGTTCCGTGGCAGCGCTACCTCTCGCCGAGCTCGACCTTTGCCGTGAGAGCGCTCTCGTCCTCCCCCGCGGGGGACGATCCCCGGTTTGTTGCACTACGGGTCAAGGACGCACTGGTTGACGCCATGCGGAAACGGTTTGGTCGCAGACCAAACGTCGATGTCCGCTCACCGGATGTGCAGATTACCATCCACTGGGATCAGGGAGGCGTGGTCGTCAATCTCGACAGCTCCGGCGAATCCCTGCACCGCCGCGGATACCGTAGCGAACGAACCGAAGCGCCACTCTCGGAGGTGCTCGGTGCCGGCATGGTACTGCTCTCGGGTTGGGACCGGCAGTCGACCCTCTATAACCCGATGTGCGGTTCGGGGACCATCGCGATCGAAGCGGCGTTGATTGGTGCCGATATCGCTCCCGGCCTGCTGCGCCTGCGTTTTGGCTTTCAGTCGTGGAAAGACTATGACGAGGCACTCTGGAAACGCCTGCAAGCGGAGGCGGTGGAGCAGGCACGCACCTCATCATCACGCAGCGGTGAGGGTTCCCGCCATTCTCCGGTGATCGCGGGCGACATCGACCCCGAGGCGGTGCGTGTCGCGGTGCGGAACCTGGAGCGCACCGGATTCACCGACCTGGTGCGAGTGATGCGCCGCGATCTCCTGGAGCAGGAACCTCCGGCAGCCGTCGGGGAGCATCCCGTGGTGGTCATCAACCCGCCCTACGGGAAGCGGTTGCAGGAGCCCGAGATCGAAACCCTCTACGCGCGCATCGGTGACCGGCTGAAGGAGTGGTACCCGGGCTGGGACGCGTGGATCATCAGCGGGAATCGCGCGGCCATGAAGCGCATCGGACTGCGTACGGCGGCCCGCATACCGTTGTTCAACGGTCCGATCGAGTGCCGTTATCACCACTATCCACTGTATCGGAGTGCCCCGGATGACCGACCAACTCATTGATTTTCTTGACGCATGCCCCACCGCGTACCATACCGCCGATGAGCTCGTCCAGCGCCTCACCGCCCGCGGATTTGTGCTCCTTGACGAATCCGCGCCGTGGGCCCTTGAACCGCGATCCCGCTATCTGGTTCGCCGAGGAGGTGCCGTTGCCGCCTGGATTACGGGCAGCCGACCGGTTGAGAACGCCGGGTTTCGCATTGCCACCGCGCACACGGACAGCCCGTTTCTGCGCATCAAGCACGCAGCCACGCAGACGGCACGCGGGTATCTGGTGGCTCCGGTGGAAGTCTACGGCTCTCCCATTTACTCCACCTGGTTTGACCGTGAGCTTGAGGTGGCCGGTGTTCTGGGCGTGCTCAGTGAAGGCGACCGTGGCCGGCGCACTCGATTGTTGCCGTTTCGAATTCCGGAGATGAGGGTGGTGATTCCGAGTCTGGCATACCATCTCAACCGCAGCGTAAACGATGGTGCCGCGGTGAACGCTCACGATCACCTGCGCGTGGTCCTCGGTCTGGCCGATGAACGCGATCCGCGGTCCGTCCTGAACGAAGCCGCCGCGAGGTCGATTGGGGTAGGCGTGGACGCCATCATCCAAGCCGAGTACCAACTCTCCGACCCCCGGGGTGCCGCGCCGACCGGACTCGCAGGGGAGTTCCTTACGGCGCACGGGCTGGACAACAAGGCGGCCTGTTTCTCGATCTGCCTGGCCCTCGCCGATTCCGAACCGGCTGACACGACGCTCATGGCTATCTGGTACGACCATGAAGAAATCGGAAGCCGGACGCCGAGCGGCGCCGAGTCGGTCTTTCTGCGCCGGCTTCTTGAGCGGATCGCCGGCGGCACCGAAGCAGTGGCGAGGGCTGTGGCACAGTCGGCGATGATTTCGCAGGACGCCGCACACGCGGTACACCCCAACTACGTGGACAAACACGATCGCGCCTACGCGCCGGTTCTCGGTGGAGGGCCGGTCCTCAAGACGGACGTGAACCAGCGCTACGCGGCGTCATTGGAGCTCGCCGCGCGCTTTCGGCTCCTGAGTCGAGACGCTGGGTTTGCCGTGCAGGAGCTCATCAACCGGGCGGATAACCGCCCTGGCTCAACGGTGGGGCCGTTCAGCGCTGCGCAGACAGGCATCGCAACCATCGACGTGGGAATTCCCCTGCTCGCAATGCACAGCATCCGAGAGACCGCGGCGCCGGCCGACGTGCACGCGATGACCGACATCACCCACCGGTTTTTCGCCGAGCAGTGACATTACACCGTGGCCGGTCAGGCGAGGGTCCAGATTCCGATATAGTGGAAGATGCTTCCGGCCAGAACAAAGAGATGCCAGATCGAGTGTCCAAAGGGAAGCGAGTGGGCGAGATAAAACAGCGTGCCGGTGGTGTACGCAAGTCCCCCGGCAACCAGCCAGAAGAGCGTTACCTGAGAGAGCGTCTGGACCAGTGGAACAACGGCAATCACCACGATCCATCCCATCGCCACGTAGATCACCGTTGAGAGTACTCGAAAGCGCCCCACGAAAAACAGCTTGAAAACCACTCCCGCACACGCGAGGGTCCAGATGACCGTGAAGATGCTCCATCCCCATCCGCCGCCGAGGCCATAGAGCGAGAACGGCGTGTAGGTGCCGGCGATGAGCAGATAGATGGAGATGTGGTCCGCCAGTTTCATGGCGCTCTTCACGCCCGTTGATTGAATCGCGTGGTAAAGCGTCGAGGAGGCGTAGAGCAGGATCAACGTGACGCCGTAGATACTCACGGTGACCGTGTAGAGTGACGAGCCGGTGAGGGCTGCGCGGACAATCAACACGATGCTGCCGGCAAGGGCGACGGCCGCGCCCACTCCGTGCGTGATGCTGTTGGCGATCTCCTCGCCCATGGTTTGTTGGCGCCCCATAGGGGACTCTACCACAGCGCCCTGCGCGAGGCAAACGGCTGCTGCTGTCCCGGAAAACTCGCAATTCTCCGATTGATTTGTGCTATACTGAGAACTGCATGCTCAACGATTGTTCGGTGCACAACGCGGACGACTTCCGGCGGATGGTCGCCTGCATGGTTCGTAACTCCCTTGCGATCTCGCGATTCCTGGTTGCGCAGCCGGCGGACGGCATCGGGCGGACCGCGCTCGGCGGATTGCTCCAGGAGAGTTCGCGACTGGAAGAACTGCTCGACGCCTACGGGGCACGAACCAACGAGGAATGGTTACCGTTTCGCCGCTCGGTAGCCGCGCTCAAGCTCTTCTCCGACGTTCACTACAAGATCCTTCATATCAAATACAGCATACCACTCTACGCCCTCATGCCGATCGAAGAAGACATTGGCTTGGCCACCGACACCGCAGTCGAACGCAGCACGCGGCTGCTGGTAACCGCGATCAAGCGCTACCTCGATCAGGCGCAGCGGTACGGGCTGGTGGACAAACCCACGGTCTATCAGCCGCGTTGCGTCGAGAATGAGCACGTCTCCTGGCGGCTCGAAAACAATCTCTTGCGGGGCTCGGTACAGCGGAAGCCGGACGAGACGGTCGTTGAGCTCGCGACCGCCTTTCTGAACGAGGTTGAGGGGAGCGACTTTCGCGGCGTGTTTGCGGCGCTTGCCGATCGCGGCTTTCTCACCTGTGTGCCCGATGTGGCGTGCGAAAAGGACTTTCGCCGGTTTGAAGAGGTGTTCCACAATCTTCAGGCGCTGTACGATTCGTACGTAGGGGGGACTGACCTGGAGCAGCGCGACGGGAAACTTGCGTTTCTGAGAGGGCACGCAACCATCGTCTACCACCTCCTGGAGATAGTGACCGATCTGACCCACCACTACGAGCGTCATATGGCGGGGGCACAGCGCTCCGATTCGATCGTGCTCGGCGAGATGAGCGACGACATGGCGTGGCTGGTGGTTTCCTACGCCATGGAGTTTGCGGTTGACTACGCAACCAGCGTTCAGGATCTGTGCCGCGAACTGATTCGTCGCTACACCGAAAGCACTACCCTGACGCTTCCGTCTCCGCCGTATCGGGGGTTTCACGTGCGACCGTCGACGCTGATCGCGCGCATCGTGCGACACTACGGCAGCAAGGTGGTGTTGCACCTCGAAGATGAACAGTGCGACGCATCGGCGCCGCTTGAGATCATTCGGGTGAACGAGCGAATTAACGCCATCAAGCGGCGTATGATCGGCAAAGACATCGTTGCGATGGTGCAGGAGTATCCGCCGGACGGGGACCACCAGGCGGCGCTCACAGCGATCCTCCTGGAGCTGTTTCGTCAGAAAAAACTGATCGTCTACTCGGATGAACTCTCACTCGATGATGTCCCGGCGGCCGCTGGTGAGTCCCTGGGCGAGTACGCCAAGCGGGCGGTGGCGCAACTGCTTGCCGGTGGAGCGATCGACATCCGGGCCGACATCCCCGTATCGTTCCAGGGCGACAAGCGCGCCCTCGACGATCTGAAGGTGCTCGCCGACTCCGGGTACGGTGAAGACCAGATTGGCAACAACATCCCTCTTCCCCCCGCGCTTTCGTATCTGAAGCGTTGACACGGATCGCTGGATCTGGTACCGCTTGCGCACCACCTATGAGTACCGAACAAAGAAACGATTCGATTCGCAACATTGCCATCATCGCCCACGTTGACCACGGGAAGACCACCATCGTCGACGCCATGTTTCGCCGCAGCGGCGTCTTCCGCGAGGGGCAGGTTGTAGAAGAACGATTGATGGACCGCCTCGATCTTGAGAGAGAGCGCGGTATCACCATTGCCGCCAAAAACTGCGCCGTCCGATGGAACAGCGTGAAGATCAACATCATCGACACACCCGGACACGCCGACTTCGGCGGAGAAGTGGAACGCGCCCTCGCCATGGCCGACGGTGCGTTACTGCTGGTTGATGCCGCGGAAGGCCCGCTGCCGCAGACGCGCTTTGTTCTGAAGAAGACCCTCGAGGCGGGGTTGAAGGTCATTGTGGTCATCAACAAGATTGACCGGAAAGACGCGCGACCCGCCGAAGTGCTGAACGAGATTTCCGATCTCTTCATCGACCTGGACGCCACCGACGAGCAGTACGAGTTCCCCCTGCTGTACACCATCGCCCGGGACGGGATTGCCCAGCGCACGCTTGACGAGCAGGGGAGCAACCTCGACGTGCTGCTCGATCTGATTGTGGAGCAGATACCCGGTCCTCTGGTGCGCTCAGACGCTCCGTTTCAGATGCTGGTCTCCGACCTGGGCTACTCGGACTACCTCGGCCGGCTTGCCATCGGCAGAATCTACCATCAGCCGATTCGTGCAGGCGTTCCGCTCGTGCGCGTTGACATTGACGGCAACGCCGTAAAGCTCAAGGTCTCCCGACTGCAAGTCTATGATGGAATCTCCATTGTCGAGACCGATGAGGCCGTCCCGGGTGACGTCGTGGTGCTTTCGGGCATCGACGAGGTCCACATCGGCGACACCATCTGTACCGCCGAACACCCCAAGCCGATGCGCCGTATTGTGGTGGACGAGCCGACGGTGGCGATGCTGTTTCAGCGGAATAACTCTCCGTTGTCGGGACGCGAGGGCAAGTTCGTGCAGTCGACGCGGCTCGGCGAGCGGCTCAGGAAAGAGACGCTGCGCAACGTTTCCCTGCGGGTGGATGACACTGCGGATGGCGACGGCTTTCTGGTACAGGGCCGCGGTGAGTTCCAGATGGCCATCCTGATCGAGACCATGCGCCGCGAAGGCTACGAAATGTGCGTGGGTCGGCCGCAGGTGATCTATCGTACCCGCGACGGCGTTCGCGAGGAGCCGATCGAGCGACTCTTCATCGACTGCGGAGACGAGTATGTTGGGATTGTCACCGAGAAGCTCTCCATCCGCAAGGGGCGACTCGTGAACCTCGTGAATCACGCCCGGGGTCGAGCCCGCCTGGAGTTTTCGGTTCCATCCCGGTCGCTGATTGGCTTTCGCGACGAACTGCTCACCGATACCCGCGGAACCGGCATCATGAATGCCTACCTCGAGGGCTACGAGGCGTACCGCGGCGACTTTCCCTCCCGATCAACTGGTTCACTGGTTGCGGACCGCCAGGGGGAAGCCGTGGCCTACGCCCTCTTCAATCTGGAGCCGCGCGGTCAACTCTTTGTGACACCGGGAACGTCGGTTTACGAAGGAATGGTGGTCGGTGAACACAACCGAGACAACGACCTCGACGTCAATCCGTCCAAGACGAAGAAACTTACCAACATGCGCGCGTCGGGGCGTGATGACAATGTGATTCTGAGCCCGCCGCGTCTGATGCCGCTTGAGGCAGCCATCAACTTCATCCGGGAAGACGAGCTGGTTGAAGTGACCCCAAAATCGGTGCGGATCCGAAAGATCACTCTGCCGGCGGTAGAGCGCAAGCGCCGGTAGCGGCGCTCGGAGCAGCCGGGACTACAGCAGCCCGGCGTCGCGCCAGCGGGCGAGGATCAGTACCTCGGGGCGATACTCGAAGTGGATTGGATCAAAGGAGAGCCACTTGCCGCCCCAGATGAAGCCGTTGCGCTCAAAGCTGTCGATTACCGATTGCGGGACGCTCCAGCGCTGTTCGAGGGGGAGGTCCCACCAGTCTTCAACCCCGGAATCCAGCGCCCAGCGCCAGTATCCAAACCGCCGCTGGTAGGATCGCGGAATCAGGTCCACGGCAATTCCGTAGCTGTGATAGCTGCGTGATGCCGTGCCGGCGATATTGCGCCACACAAATCCGCTGACCTGGTGCAACTCGTCCAGGAAGGCGCGCACCTCAGCATTCTGTGCGGCGATTGCCAGCACTTCCCGTTCAACGCTCTGCAGGGGTTCCACGATCATCCGATGCACCTGGGTCTGGAGACCGAAGAGGCGGGTGGTCACGATGAGCTGATACCCGTCGCTGCGCACCGCGATGCCGTAGAGCGCATCGAGAAATCCGTTGTAGCGAGGTGGTGGGGTGACTCCACCGCCGCGGTTTCGTTCGCGCAACCGTTCGGCGGTCTGGGGGTCAACGGTTCGAAAAACCAGGGGGCCGGTTGTGTAGTTGTAGAATCGCAGTCCGGTGAAGTTTGCACTGTTGAAACGCTGGTGTTCGGGCAGGAGTCTGCCGTCCGCCCAGTAGAACCACTGATCTTCAATGCGAAGCGCCCACTCACCGTCACGAAACGCCGTCTCGGTGATGCGGTCGGGGTAGGCGTGGGCAAGCGCGCGGATCTCCATCCGGCCGGGGGCCTGGCTCTGCGAGACGGAAACCGTTTGGGCGGGTGGCTCAACTGCATGAGCCGGCGGCGGCGTAATCCCGGCGAGAAACACCCCGGCGGCAACCATCGCTGCTCCGTGTGGGAGCCGACGGACTGTGTGCAAAAGAAACCTGATCATGGCACACAAGATACCACGGAACACACCATTGACCAACTCCCTTCTGACGTGGTATATTTGCGGATCGTACGGTTGTAATCATACGAACCCGCCGCTCACTTCCCGTGAATTCGCGTGTTTCCTGATTTCTCCACGAAAACCATCCCGGCGCATCGAATCATCAAATTCGGGGTGCGCACCACAAGGACCTTTAGTGACAACGTTTCGCAATCTCGACCTTTCTCCGGCTCTGTTGAGCGCGGTGGAATCCCAGGGCTATGACTTGCCCACCGAAATTCAGACCCAAACCATCCCGGTGATCCTCTCTGGACGCGACGTATTGGCAACCGCACAAACCGGAACGGGAAAGACCGCGGCATTCGTGCTTCCCTTGCTCCACATGCTCGCAGCCCATCCGCCGAAGCGGGAGGCGCGCGATCCCAACGGCTCCGCTGCCCAGAACCGCGGAGCCAACACGGTCTCGTTTCCCCGCGTTCTGATCCTGGCCCCCACCCGTGAACTGGCCGTGCAGATCGACGAGCGGGTAGCTGCCTATGGCGCCGGACAGGGAATCCGACACGCGGTAGTGTACGGAGGCGCCTCCAAGGTGAACCAGCAGCGTGAGCTGCGCCGGTTTCCCCAAGTACTTACCGCCACTCCGGGACGGTTGATGGATTTCATCGGCGAGAAGCAGATTTCCCTCGCCCGCGTTGAGTATCTGGTGCTCGATGAGGCCGACCGCATGCTCGACATGGGGTTTATTCCCGACGTGCGGCGAGTCGTGGGGATGATCGAAGGTCACGCGCAGACCGCGATGTTCTCTGCAACCATGCCGAAGGAGATCGCCGACCTCGCGGCAGGAATTCTTCGGCAACCGACCTATCTGGAGAGTACCGCCGGCGGCATGTCCGCGGAGAACATCCTCCAGACCGTCATGTTCGTCGATCAGGCGAGCAAACTCGAACTCCTGACCGAGGTCATTGATCGCGAGCAGATGTTCCGGGTGATTGTCTTCACTCGCACCAAGCATCGCGCCTCCCGCGTTGCGAAGGCGCTGTGCAAGTCCGGCATCCCTTCCGACTCAATCCACGGTGACAAAACCCAGGCGCAACGCACCCGAGCTCTCGCCGGGTTCCGCGCTGGAAAGACCCGGGTGCTGGTTGCCACCGATGTCGCCGCCCGTGGCATTGACGTCGACGACATCTCTCACGTGATTAACTTTGAAGTTCCCGGAGAGGCAGAGACCTACGTGCACCGCATCGGGCGCACGGCGCGCGCCGGAAGCGAAGGCGCGGCGATTTCGCTCTGTGACGGAACGGAGCTCCAGTCGCTTCGACAGATCGAAAAACTCATTGGAAACCGAATTCCCGTCGACCGCGACAACCGATTCCACGTGGAGCACGCACCGCCCGCGCAACCAAAGCAGCGCAGCGGAAAACCGGGGCCGCGCAGTCGATCCCGGGGCCCCGCGGCGCAGGGGCAGTTCTCGCGGCAGGGACGGCGTCGATAGCGCGCGAGCCGGAAACGATCGCATCGCGAAAGAGGCCGCGCACACGTTGCGCGGCCTCCGAGCACGCGGTATACTCTTCTGAGTGCGTTGGCCGAGGGGGGAAGGGTGAAACTCGATCCGTTCTACGACCTCGATGTGGTTCTCGTGTGCGGGCTGCCCGCGTCCGGGAAGTCGCATTTTTCTCGTGGCTACTTCAATCGAGATGGGCGAAAGCGCGTCAACCGCAAAGAGATCCGTCGCAGTCTCCACCAGATGACCACCTTCGGCGAGGCGTGGAACGAGGCGCTGTTTGACTCTGCCGACGAAGGTCTCGTGAAGCACGTCGAACGACGTATTCTCGAGCATCTCCTTCATAGCGGAGAAAAGGTGCTCATCGACAACACCAGCGTCACCGTCGCGTCCCGGAAGAGTTATGTTCAGATTGCCCGCCAGATGCACAGAAGCATCGGGGTGATCTTCCTCAATACGCCGTTGAAGACCTGTATTCAGCGCAACTCCGGGCGCGATTTCCCGGTTCCCGACGTGGCAATTGTGAACCTGTCGGTTTCGCAGCAGCTGCCGAAATCAGACGAGGGATTCGACGAGCTGCTGATCGTCGGAGAGTACTGATCGTCGGAGAGTAACGATCTCTGTCGGTTTGGGTTTTCGCCGTCCGTACATGACGCTACCGAGAAACCCCGCTACCGAGCGCCGGCCGTAATCAACAACTCGATGATTCCCAGGTTATACCGGCTTTCCCCGTTGATGATGGCGTAGTGAAGCGGGGTCCGGTGGACGTGGTTTGTTACGTTTACTTCCGCGCCCGCCGCAAGCAGCTGCTCGACTACCGGACGATAGCGCACTCCCAGATGCAGCGGAGTGTTATCAAATGCATCACGCACCGTAGGGTCGGCGCCAAATTCAAGCAATACCGTAACTACCTCAGGTCGCCGTGCAGCGCGATGCAGTGCCGCCCGGCCAACTGCATCGCGCTGTTCGATATCCGCCCCGTTCTGCAGCAACAGACGAACCATCTCGGCGTAACCGCGCGACGCGGCCCAATGGAGGGGCGGTTGACGCCCCGTGAATGCAGCGTCCGCCGAGGTGAAGAGCACCAGCGAGCAGAGTACCGCAAGCATGAACAGCACGGTGGGGCGGGTCGGTCTCATGGGTTCAGTTTCGTCGTTCAGTCGGAAATTTGCAAATTCGACCGGGGAAACAGGTCCCAGAGCGGGTCGGTGGGAGGATCGGCAAGGAATTGTTGCGGCGCCGCGGTAACCGGGTGGGTGAACGCGAGGGATCGCGCAAAAAGCGAGATCCCTCCGCCGGGATTGGATCGGCGCGCACCGTACTTGAGGTCGCCCTTGATGGGGCACCCAATGGCGGCAAGCTGGGCGCGGATCTGGTGGTGGCGCCCGGTGTGCAGGGCAACTTCGAGCAGGGTGTACCGCTCGCCGTGGCCTACCACGCGGTAATCCAGGCGCGACGCCTTGCGTCCGCGGGCGGGCTCGGCGTGGACGTACGCCTTGTTTGCGTCGCGGCTCTGGCTGAGATAGCCCTCGAGGCGGTCCGACTCCCGGGGCGGCTCCCCGGCAACCACAACCCAGTACCGTTTCTCCACCTCCCGTTCCCGGAAGATCCGGTGGAGATCCCGTAACACTCCCTCGGTGCGTGCAAAGACCACCACGCCGCCGACCGGCCGGTCAATTCGGTGAACAATACCCAGGAAGAGCGGAGCCCCGCAGTGGGCCTGTTCGGCACTCAGTTGGTATCGCACCCCGTCCACCAGCGAGGGGTCTCCCGACGGATCGTTCTCCACCGGGACTCCGGCCGGCTTGTTTACCACAATCAGCCATTCGTCCCGATGAATCACGGGAAACAGCGCGGCCGCATCACTCACTCGGGTGCCTCGACGGGTCGGTCGGAATCCAGGGACTGCTTCGCACCCACGTAGGGGATTTTGTGAAACATCTTCTCCAGGCGATCAGCCTCTCGGGGGCCGAGGGCCGCCCGAGAAAACACCTCGCGAAAGAGTCGTTCGGTATCACGCCCGCTGAAGACCCGGAAGAAGCCGAGGGTGGTGAAGCAGGCCATCACCGTCTGCATCAGCCGTTCAATCCGCTCGCTGGTAACGACGACTCGCTCGGAAGGGTGCACTCCGGCACGGAAGAGCGCGTAACAGACAATCTGCACGGCGTGCGAAAGGTTCAGCGAAGGAAACGCCTCGGACGTCGGGATGGAGAGGACAACGGGACAGAGCCGAAGTTGCTCGGTGGTGAGACCGTGTTCTTCGTTTCCAAACACAATCGCAACCTCGCCGTGGGTGAACCCCACCGCGTATTCTGCGAAGGCCTCAGGGCTGAACCGCGGCTGGCTGCGATGGCTGCCAACCCGACGGGTGGTGCCGGCAACCAGGGTAGCCGAGGCAATCGCATCCTCGAGCCGGTCGAATCGACGCGCATTGTCGAATACGTCACTCGCGTGAATTGCCATCACGCGGACCTCGTGCTCGTCGATCGGGGCCGCGGGCGCAACGATGTCCAGTCGGGTGATGTCCATGGTCTTCATCGCGCGGCAGACCGCTCCGATGTTGGCGCTGGTCTTGGGGTTGCAGAGCACAATTCGTATGCTTTGAGTAATGGATTCCACGCCGCCAAGTATACACGGTGACCGCATGAGGTGGTATACTTCAAGGGTAACAAGGAGTCGACCATGCACGAGACCGGAGTATTCTACGTACGGGTGAAGAAAGATCTGCGCAAAGCGTTTGAGGATTTTTTCCCCCACATGTCGTCGCACTACATCAATATGAGCAAGCTGTTTGACAAGAATAAGCGCTATCCGGTGCTGGCCGTCGAAAAGGTGACCGTATTCACCAAAGAGGGGGCAGAGGCGGAGTCGGCTCGTTTCCTCCTGCCGTCGGAAAACGGCAACTTCATCTGGATTCAATGTGAGCTGTTCACCTTCGATGGATTTAACGCAGCCTGACCCCGCCGTAGATCGTTGAACGCTGCGACACCGGCAAACCCGTTTGCCTCAACCACCCTCCTGATCAATCCAAGTCGGTATCCGCAGTACGTCAAGACGCTGCGCCGGTTGGTCAAGCGCGTCTCCATTCCCACCGTGATCGAGAGTCGCAGTGCGGACCATTTCGAAGAGGAGGTGCGCCGTTTCTGCGGGGGCAAGGACCGCCATCTTCTGGTGTGGGGTGGGGACGGAACCGCCCACATGGCGATCAACGCGATGATGCGTGCGCGCCGCGACGGTGAAATGCTTCCCGGGAAGTCGCTGGGGTTTCTTCGCGGCGGGACCGGGAACGGTATCCAGGACTCCTACGAGGTCCCGCGTGGCATCGGGAAACAGATTGCCACCTACCAGGAAAGCTTGTCGCACGGGTATACCATCGACGTCGACCTCATATTGGTACAGACGGGGGAACAGTCCTGGTACGCTCAGCTCGCGGGGTTTGGGTTTGACGTGGACGTGTTGCGTGCACGGGAAAAACAGAAGAAGCGGCTGCCCGACGGCACCGAAATCGCCGCCTCGGGAGGGTTTCGGTATGTGATGTCGGGTGTTGGGCGGTTTTTCGACCCGCGCCGTCCGCTTCGTCATCGATACGAGATCGAGTTACGGCACGGGAAATACGCCTACCGGGGAACCCGCGTGAACGCCGAGTTTGCGTTCCGGGAGATTCGGAGAACGGTCGAACCGGCGATGATGGAGGTCGGAACGCGGCCGTACTACGGGAAGATGTTCAAGATCTGTCCCGACGTCGTCTGTAACGACGGAAACATGGATCTCTACGTGTTCAATTTTTCGCGGAAGTTCTGGATTGCGCGGAACATCGTCGCGCTCTGGGCGGGACGCCACAACCGGATCAACCGACGCCTGTTTGGAAAGAGTCGCGGCGTGATCGAGCGATACGAGCTGACCTCAATGCGGGTAGCATCTCCGGATCCGTTTGGGTTTCACGTTGACGGCGAGCTGCGGTTGGCCGAGCGTGACGCACTCGGCGCCTATTCGGTCACCATCGATGTCGCGCCTCGTGCCATTTCGTTCATCGTTCCCGATCACTTCTATCGCATGTTTCACCCATTTGAAGAAGAAGAAGGAGTCACCGATGTTTGAGCTTCCGGTTTCCGGTTTTGACGAAACGGTAAAGATTGCGCCGAGCAAGATTATCGCACTCGGCCTCAACTACGCCGACCACATCGCCGAAAGCCGGTCGGTCAAGGTTCGTGGTATGGACGAGAGTATTCCGTCGGAGCCGGTGCTGTTTTCCAAGACCCCGAACGTGTTGATTCCTCCGAACGCACCCATCGTCCTTCCCTCCCTTGTCTCAGACTACGAATTCGAAGAGCCTCGTACCGACTACGAGGGGGAGCTCGCCCTCA
>SLTF01000441.1 GCA_007130025.1 Spirochaetales bacterium
CGGAGCTGAGCTTTGACCCCAAGGCGGGGCTCTCGATCGGGGCGTGCGTCCCGGTCACTCGGGTTCTGAACGATCCAACGGTCAACAAAAAGTACGGCGTCATCGCGAAGGCCGCCGGAGAGCTCGCGACTCACCAGCTGCGTAACCGCGCCACCGTGGTGGGAAACATCGTAACCGCCAGCCCCTGCGGCGACATGTCGTCGCCCCTGCTCTGCTACGACGCGCAGGTGGAGATTGCTTCTGCCGGCGGTTCGCGCATTGTTGCGCTCAAAGAGTTCATCACCGGGGTCAAGCGGACGGTGCTGCAGCCGGAAGAGATCGTGAAGCGTATCATCGTTCCAACGACCTACGCCGGAGCCAAGGGGAACTACCTGAAGCTCAAGCGCATCAAGGGGCACGACCTCGGTGTGGTCGCGGTGGCGATGATCGCAACCGGCAAGGTGATTCGCGTGGCCATCAGTTCCGCGGCGCCAACGCCCGTGCTGCTCCCCGATTTTCCAGCATCCGCAAGCGCGGAGACCATCAAGGAGAGCGCCCGGAAGGCGATCTCCCCCATCGACGATGTGCGCTGTACCAGGGAGTATCGCGCGTTCATGGTCGAGGAGTTCATCGAACGACTGCATGCGGAGGTAAAGGCGTGAAGATCACCGTGACCATCAACGGACAGAAATACCAGCGAGATGTGCAGGAGAGCCAGACGCTGCTCGGCTTCCTGCGCGCGGATGTGGGGCTGACAGGAACCAAGGGCGGCTGCGGCGCCGGTGAGTGCGGTGCCTGTACCGTCATCATGAACGGCGAGGCGGTCAACTCCTGCCTGGTGCTCGCGGTGGAAGCCGACGGCGCCACCCTGCAGACCATCGAAGGCGAAACGGTGAAGGGCAAGCTCTCTCCGGTTCAGGACGCCTTTGCCCGTCACCATGCGGTGCAGTGCGGCTTCTGCACGCCGGGCATGATCATGACGGTAAAGGATCTGCTGGCTCGTAACCCCAAGCCGTCCCGTGACGAGGTGATTCACGGTATCGAAGGCAATTTCTGCCGCTGTACCGGATACCAGCAGATCATCGAGGCGGTGCTGGACGCGACCGGCCAGTTGAAGGAAAGCGACAAAGAGGGCCTGAAGTATGTATGAAACCATTCCCGCTGATCAGCTCAGTACGGTAGGCAAGAAGTCGGGGCGCGTCGACGCCTACGAGAAGGTAACCGGGCACGCGCCCTACGTCTCCGACATGATAATGCAGGGCATGCTCTACGCTGCGGTCAAACAGAGTCCGCACGCGCGCGCCCGAATCGTAAAAATTGACACCAGGAAGGCGAAGTCGCTGCCCGGCGTCCGCGCGGTAGTCACGGGGGAAGAGCTCCAGTACCGTCTCGGTCTCTACGTGGTGGACAAGGACATCCTGGCAAAGACCGAAGTGCGCCACTTTGGCGAGGCGGTCGCCGCGGTTGCCGCCGATTCGCCGCTCATCGCGCAGAAGGCGGTCAAGCTGATCGAGGTCGAGTACGAGGTGCTCGAGCCGGTCCTCCATCCGCTGAAGGCGCTGGAAAAGACCGCACCGCTGGTGCATCCCAAGCTCGGTGAGTACTCCTATATGGAGGCGGCCTTCACTCCCGTCCCGGGAACCAACATCGCCAACCACACCAAGATCCGCAAGGGCGACGTGGAGAAGGCGTTTGCCCAGGCCGAGTGGATCATCGAACGGCAGTACACCAACCCGTCGGTTCAGCACGTGCCCATGGAGACCCACGTCGCCATCGTGCGCTGGCAGCCCAACGACGAGGTAACCATCTGGTCGTCGGCGCAGTCGCCGTACACGCTGCGGAACCTCTTCTGTACCGCGATGAAGCTTCCGCACCGGAACGTGCGGGTCATCGTCCCCTACGTGGGAGGCGGCTTCGGCGGAAAGGCGGGCATCGGCATCGAGCCGTTGGTAGCGGTGCTGTCGCGGCTTTCGGGCGGACGTCCGGTGAAGCTCATGGCGACGCGTGAGCAGGAGTTCAGTCTTCTGCCCTGCCGCAGCCAGCTCACCTACCGGATCAAGACCGGTATTGCTGCCGATGGAAAGATCGTCGGCCAGCACATGACGATGTACTGGGACGCGGGCGCTTACGCCGACTACGCCGTCAACGTGACCCGTGCCTCGGCCTACTCGGCGGCCGGCCCCTACGAGATCCCCAACGCGTGGGTCGACGCGTACACCATCTACACCAACAAGCCCTTCGGCACCGCCTATCGCGGGTTTGGCCACGTGGAGTTCCACTGGGGAATCGAGCGCCACATGGATCTGGTGGCCAAGGTGATCGGCATGGACCCGGTGGAGTTCCGTCGCAAGAACACCCTCAAGCCGGGAAGCCACACCTTGACCGGCGAACTCATCCGTACCAGCACCGGCAGTATCGACAAGTGTCTCGACGCCGCGTGCAAGTCGATTAACTACGGCAAGCTCACCAAGGCGGAGAAGGATCGCCAGAAGCGAACCGGCATGAAGATCGGCAAGGGCGTGGCGTGCTTTCACAAGGCCCCGGCAATGCCACCCTTCACCGCAACGGCGGTCATTCTGAAGATGAACGAAGACGGCACGGTCACGGCAAACCTCACCCTGACCGACTACGGGCAGGGCAGCTATACGGCCATCGCGCAGATCATTGCCGAACGGCTCGGCTTCCCGCTCGAGCGGGTGAAGGTCGCCTTTGACTGCGATACCGACCGCGATCCCTACGACTGGCAGACGGTTGCGTCCAAGGGACTCATCCTGAGTGGCAACGCCGCCATCCTCGCGGCCGAAGACCTGCTCGCCTGCGCCTACGACACTGCTTCCCAGGCGCTTCGCTGCAACAAGATCGATCTCGCCCACGACGCCGACAAGATCTACATCAAGCACCATCCCGAGTCCGCGGTGACCTTCCGTCAGATGGCGGTTGGGTACGCGTTTCCCAACGGAAACGGGATCGGCGGACCGATTATCGGCGTGGGCCGCTACATCGCTCAGGGACTCTCGCACCTGGACAAGGCCACCGGTCAGGGGAATCCCGCGCTGGACTGGACCTACGGCGCCCACGGGATGATCATCGAGGTAAACGAAAAAACCGGTGAGTACAACATCCTCAAGGTGGGTTCGGCCTTTGACGTCGGCAAGGTGGTCAACCCCGACAGTGTGCGCGGACAGGCGATTGGCGGCATGATGCAGGGTCTGGGGACCGCGGTGTGCGAAGGTTACATCTACGACAAGGACGGCCACCTGCTCAACCCGTCGTTCACCGACAACAAGATCCCCACCGCGGTTGATATGCCGCTGGAGATCGAGTGCATGGTGGTAGAGACCCCGCAGATCGACGGCCCCTACGGTGCGCGCGGGGTTGGTGAGCATCCCATGATCGGCGTGGCGGCCGCCCTCGGCAACGCCCTGCAGCAGTCAACCGGTGCCGAGATCACCCACATGCCGATGCGCTACGAAGACGTCTGGCGGGCGATTCGACATATCGAGCCGGTGGATAACTGGATCACCAAGAGCCCCTTCGGGAGCTGCAAGTCTAGTCCGCAGATGCAGGGGCACCATCCCGAGCTCGGGTAAAGATTGAGGCGATCTCGCCGCGCACGGCCTCGTCGGCCAGCGCGGCGTTGATCCGCTCAACCAGCGCAGCATCGCGTTGGTGCAACACCATCACCACCTCCAGCGTCGCGCAGGTGTCGGTTGCCTCGGCCAGCTCGCTGGCGAAGTAGGTGCGCGCGAGGTGACGGCCAACCAGACGATCGGTAATGACCCCGTCAACCTGCTGCCAGATCAGCTTGGCAATTCCATCAATATCGTTGTTCACCGGGACCATCTCGATCCGGGTATCGTCCAGGCAGTTCAAGGTGTACGAACCGCGCTGGGCTGCGATCCGCTTGCCGGCAAAGTACTCCGGAGAGACCTCGCCTGCGGCGGGTTTCTGCGATGCGTGGACGAAGACCACCGGCTCGAAGACCGCGTACGGTTCGGTGGCGATTACCGGAAGCTCGTCGAACATCGCGTTTGGCCAGCCGACGTTGGCAATCATGCGCAACTCCCCGGAGTTGAACCGCTGGATCACCTGCTC
>SLTF01000386.1 GCA_007130025.1 Spirochaetales bacterium
CGGGTGCACGTTCTCACCGACAACCCTGCGGCTGTTCAGAATCTCGTTGAACTGTTTCGGGTTGAGCAGCAACTGCAGCTGAAGTCCGAGGTGGTGAAACTGCATCCGGACCGGTTCACCCACGCTCTCGATCTCCGGTTCCGGAAAACCGGACGGACCTTCGTTGCGGAGAGCGACGCCCTGCCGCTCTCTCTCGTGATGGACGAAAGCCTCGGCGCTGTTGTCCGGGGGAGCCTTGCGGTTTCCGCACAGAAGCGCGGATGGCTCTTCGGAGCACCATCGGGCGTTCAGCGTGGGAGCCTGCTGGAAGGCGTGCCGCACATCGTGATCAAGGGCGCGCCCCCGCTCTCCGCCGCTGACGTCCAGCGCTACCTGCCGGCAAAACTCGTTGGGATCGAGGATCTCTTGAGTGCCCCGGAGGCGGCAGCCTACTCGGCCGTACGGGCCTTCTTCACCGACCTCGCAAACGGAGCAGGGGATCTTCCCGGGCACGCACGCAAGGCCCGGGTACCCGGAAAGGGGGCGCCGAGCCCCGCGTGGTGGATGTTTTCGCAAACGGCTGCGGCGCTCGCTCGATCCGCCGGGCTGAACGAACCGCCCGATCGGGTGCGCAAATCGCTCGACGCGCTCGTGGAGGCGTTGACCGTCTCGTCGAGTCCCACCGATCCGCCGCCGCCTGCCGTGGTCTGCGATCTGTACGTGCACGAGTCCGGGCTCTTCCCGCTCTATCGGTTTTCGGAGACGGTGACCGCCGATCGAATGCGGCAGGCAGAGTCGATTGCCCAGGCAATCGGCAGCGAAGAGAAACCGCAGGAACCGGAATTTTTTCAGAAAGAAGAGAAGCGACTGCTCGAGCTGCTCGCGTCGCTGGATACCGTCAAGGCACGAACCCGAAAGGCCAGGAAAGACGACGGGGTTTCCGACGCCACCGTGGTCGCGGCCCCGAGTGCGTCCGACCGCCGCCCCGCAGATGAGAAGCGGAAGGATGACGGTGACGATACGAAAGACGGCGGTTCCGGCAGATCGCGCCGGCTTCTGATTGCAGCGCTGCTTTTGTTGCTTCTCGGCGCGGGATTACTCTTCCTGCTGACGACCGAACCTGGGCGCGCCATCGCGCAGCGAATGACCGGCGCGCCGGCTGCCGTTTCCGCTGTCGACGATCCGACCGCAACCGCCCCCGACGGCGTCATCGCCGACGGAACGGAGCTCGCGCCCGGGGATGACGCGATCGACACGACCGACGCGGATGCAGTCGGCCCTGCCGACGACCCCGATGGATCAGGCACCGCGGACCTGGCTCCAGCCGCACCGACGGAAACGGGGCCACCGCCCGTGGCGACCCGCCCGGTTCCCGTACCCCGGGACCCCTTGAGCGAGCCCGAGGCCGTTACGGCGGAGAACTTTGATCCGCGGATGTGGGAAGGCATCGCCGATCTGGAAGAGCGGCGCGTTGCCGGTGGCATCACCATCACGGTTCTGGATATCATCCGACTTGCAAATCGAATTGCCCTGGCCAACGGCTATCGCCAGATGGGAGCTCCACCTGAGGACGGTCCGAATCCTGAGTGGATTCGGCCGGGAGCAATGGTGCTCCTGCCCGATCGACGAATCGTGACCGTGCGCGACGGTGAAACCCTCTGGGGCGTCACCGCCGACTATATCGAAGCGCAACTTGAACAAGATGTCCCTCGCTATCAGACGCTGGTCAGCGACCATCGGCAGGGTGAATTGACAACCGGTGATTTTCTCGCTGAAATGCGAATACTGCAGGAGTTCTCCAATTCGGAGAGCTTTTCGCGCATGCTTTCACAGAGCGTTCAGGAGGTGTCGCGGGGTTAACAAAAAGCGTTTGAATAAACGCGAATATTTATCGTACAATTGTGATAGTGCTGGAATGTGCTATACTATGGAACGTGTCACGCTGAGCGTTGCCCTCAAAAGACCAGAGAAGCAAGGAGTGTATTATGCCAGATCTTCCAAAGAGTCCAAACGTATTTCATCCACGTAAACCGTCCGCCGTTGGTTCTCGTAACTCTCTCGCGCAAGAGGGTCGCGCCCAAAAGGAAGAGTACCAACAGCTCATTGCTGAAGCCACGGAAAACGTGCTGGAGGACATCTCGGTAAAACTGCCGAAGGAAGTCCTTGAGCAGCTCGATATCATGGGTGGGTTGAAAGAGAAACTCTACAACTACATCAACCAGAACTACCAGAACATGTTCAACCGGTACGTGACCACCACCGAAGACGAGATGGTCAAGAAGGTCCGGAACTTCGTAGATAAAGAAGAGAACAAGATTCTGTCGCGCTACACCCCGAAAGAAATTTCGGAGATGCTCGATCAGATCGGCGGCGCGGACAAGTTCAACACCGGTGAAGTCGAGAAATCGATGATCAACATGTACGGCCATCTCCAAGGGCACATCCAGCGCGGGATGAACGACCTGGAGAACGACACCAACTCGCTGCTTCGGCAGAAGATGGACGTCGGTGCCTTCATTCGCGGTGAGAACGCCTACTCGATCGTCAAATGTGCGTTCAAGGACGATGTCAACAAGCCGAAGACCGTCACCAACGTCAAACTGTCGGTCAACATTCTGGACTCGGAGCTTATCAGCCCCATCTTCCAGTATCAGTCGACCGTTGAGTACCTGATCAAGGACCAGATTTCGCGCACCATCACCAACCTGATCGACCACGAGATCGAGCGGTTCCAGGATGAGCTCGTCGATGAGGGCAAGGAAGAGCTCACCGACAGCGAAATCATCTTTGAGAAGATGAAGCGGGTACCCAACTACACCGACGACGATACCGAAGACGAGAACTCGATGCGCTATCGCTTTCTGGCGAAGAACCTCATCGAGAAGATCGAAGGTCTGCGCGCCGAGATCGATCCCAAAGAGTTCGATCCCCTGAACATCCGCGAGAACCTGAAGAAGATCATCGACATGGAGAACATCCGTAACCGCGGGTTCAACACGGCGATCAACTCACTCACCTCGATCCTTGACACCTCCAAGATGGGGTACCAGTACATCGAGAACCTGAAGAACGCGCGCGAGCTGATCATTCGTGAATACGAAGACGTAAACCCGAAGGATCTCCCCGACGAGCGCTATCAGATTCGCTTGAAGTACTACGATCCCGAACAGTTGCTCAAAGAGCAGGAAGCGTACGACAAGCAGATGGACGCCTTCCGCGTTGAGGTCATGCACCTCTATGACGTGGTGGATGCGGTCTACCAGAGCGGAAAGTCGAGCTTCAAGGTCGAAGACTTCGATGATCTTGCCCGCAAGGTCCGTGGCCGGGTAAAACGGTCTCGAGAAGAGCGCAACGAGCCGCTCTACGAAGAGATCACCAAGACCTGGAACGAGATCATGCGCATCCAGGCCGAAGAGACCGACGTTGAGAAACTGAATCGCACCTATCTCTACCAGAAAGAGCTCTACAAAAAGATGCTCATCCGGACCAAAGAGAAAATTGCGACCATCTTCAGTTTCCAGAACCCCCGTGTCCGCGTGCTGCTTGATGAGCGAACCGATTTCCTGAGCCGCGAGTTCGAGAACTTCGACTACCTGATCAACCCGTATCACATCCAGGCCGGACTGATTCTGGATGTTGATATCGCGAGCATCAAACGCAAGAAGTTCACCCTCAACGGTATGGCCAACGTGCTCAACGAGTTCCTGCACGGCATTTCGAAGGGATTCCAGGACGCAGCATTTGCTTCGTTCAAGCGCCGCCGCTCGACCATGCGCAGCGACATCGACCAGAGTTTCTCCGCAGCCGAAAACAGCCCGTCCAAGGCCGGCATGTCGTACACCGAGTCGCTGCTTCAAGGAGAATCCGAGTCGCAGAAGGCGTCCGACGCAACGGTGAAGGGCAAGGCCAACGTCACTCCGGCGAAGAAGAGCGGAGGATCAAGCAGACTGCAAGAGCTGTAACATGGAAAACACGCTCAACATTCTTTCCCGCAAGGCAGGTTTTAACACTGCCTTGCGGCACTTCCAAACCGTAACTGCCTTCGTCGAGGAAATCGGCGAAGGCTACAATTTTGCCGACGTAATCAACGAGCA
>SLTF01000316.1 GCA_007130025.1 Spirochaetales bacterium
GAGATTTCCCGCCGCCTGGAACAGGCGATCGCGCACGACGACTGGGCCGAACAGCAGCGGCTTCGGATTCCGTACCGGGGACCGCGCCGCGCGGAGTACCTCGAGCACGTTCTGCACGTCTGCCCGAGCTGCGCCGCCGTAGCGACGCTTCGCAGCCGTGGAAATCATGTGACCTGTCGGGCCTGCGGGTACCGTGTCGGGTACACCACGAGGGGGTTCTTCCGCCTGGATCGCGGACAGACGCCGCCGGCTGAGCCCGGAGCCGAGCCGTGGCCCGAACCGCCGCTCACGGTGCGCGACTGGAGCCGGTTGCAGGAGCCGCTGGTGGAGTGGTGGCTCGAGGATCAACTCGCACTGCCGGACACACCGATTCTGGGTCCCGTTGCGGTTTGCGGTGGGGTTGGGTACCGGCGCCACGCGCTGACGCCATTGCCGGCATCATCTATGGTGCTGTGGGCGGATCGCCTGGAGCTCGCGGGTCCCGAGCCCCGATCATTCCCCATCGACGAACTGGTCGGTCTCAACGTGCAGCACGTGTCCGATCTGGAGTTTTACTTCAAGGGGCGGCTCTACAGTCTGCACGCGAACAACCCACGCACCCCGATCCACTTCTGGCGCAGCGTGATTCTGCGGCTTCGGGCACCACGGTAGCTTGCACAGGGTTGGCGTTGTCGGCATAGTAGCGGGTAGTATGGCTGATCGAATTGAACCGCGGGTATTGAAGGGATTTCGGGATTTCCTCCCCGAACAGGAAGGGCGCCGCAAGGCGGTGCA
The DNA here is from genome assembly GCA_007130025.1 of Spirochaetales bacterium. GTDB lineage: Bacteria > Spirochaetota > Spirochaetia > DSM-27196 > PWMO01 > PWMO01. Next base: position 775 of record SLTF01000316.1, read on the forward strand.
GACCATTCTGGAGCAGGAGTTTCGCCGGCACGGCTTCCTGCCCATCGACACCCCCGTGCTCGAGTACACCGACGTGCTGCTTGGCAAGGGAGGGGGAGAGACCGACAAGCAGATCTACCGCTTCGAAGACAACGGCGGCCGCGACGTCTCCATGCGCTTCGACCTCACCGTACCCTTTGCCCGCTACATGGCGCTGCACCGGAACGAACTCTACCTCCCCTTCAAGCGATATCACATCGCCAAGGTGTTCCGCGGCGAGAACACCCAGCGGGGTCGGTACCGCGAATTCACCCAGTGCGACTTCGACATCGTGGGGGTGGATGCGGCCTCGGCGGACTTTGAGATCCTGCTGCTGATGGTGCGGTCGCTCCAGGCGCTCGGGGTGCGCGAGTTCCAGGTCCACCTCTCGCACCGTGGCATCTTCAACCGGTTTCTGTCGAGTCTCGGCATCGCCGGCCAGTCGGTGGAGCTGCTGCGAACCGTGGACAAGATCAAGAAGATTGGAGACGAGGCGGTTCGTGCGGAGCTGGCGAGCCTGGTTGGCGCGGACGCGGCAGAGAAAGTCATGGCGTTTGTGACCGCGAGCGGCAGCGCGGAGGAAGTGCTTCACGCCCTCATCGGGCTTGCCGGCAACGAGCCGGCCGACACCGGCCGACTTGCCGCGGTGCTCGACGCCGCGGGTGCGGTGGGCATCATGGATCACGTGCGGCTCGACCCGTCGATCACGCGCGGTCTGGACTACTACACCGGCATCGTCTTTGAGACTTTTCTCACCCGCCTGCCGGAGATTGGCTCGGTCTGCTCGGGCGGGCGGTACAACGACCTCGCGTCGCTCTACACCAAAGAACATCTGCCCGGGGTTGGCTCGTCCATCGGTCTGGACCGCCTGCTCGCCGCCCTCGAAGAGCTGGACGACACCGCGGTTGTGGCACAGTCGGTGGATGTGCTGGTAGTCAGTTTCACCGACGAGGATATGGGCGCCAACCACGCCCTCGCCGAAGTCCTGCGAGCGCGTGGTCTGGCCGTCGAGGTCTACCCCGAGGCGAAGAAACTGGGTGTCCAGTTTGCCTTTGCGGAGAAGAAGGGTATTCCCGTCGCGGTGATCTGCGGGCCCGAGGAACGGGCCGCGGGCACCGTCAACGTAAAGGACCTCACCAACCGTACCAATCACGACGGTCTCAGCGTGGATGGTGCTGCCGAAACCATCGCCTCCATCCTGGGACGTTGAACAGCCGATGAATCCGCGCGATCTTCCCGTCTACCAGCAGAAGGATCGCATCCTCGAAGCGCTTGCCCACAACCCGGTGGTGGTGGTTGAGAGCCCCACGGGCAGCGGCAAGACCACCCAGCTCCCGCTCATTCTGCACGAGGCGGGCTACAGTACCGGCGGAGTCATCGGCATCACGCAGCCGCGCCGCATCGCCGCGGTTTCGGTCTCGCAGTTTCTCTCCCGGCAGCTGGAGCGCAGCGACCGCCTGGTATCGTACAAGATGCGCTTTGACGATCAGACCGACCCCTCGACGCGCATCAAGATCATGACCGACGGCATCCTCCTGCAGGAGATGAAGGCCGATTACATGCTGTCACAGTACAGCGTAATCATCGTCGATGAAGCGCACGAGCGCAGCCTCAACATTGACTTCATCCTCGGGCTGCTCAAGCGTATCATCGAGGAGCGACCAAGCTTCCGCGTGATTGTCTCGTCGGCCACCATCAACGCCGAGGTCTTCTCACAGTACTTTGACTCCTGCCCCGTTGTCCGGATTGACGCGCAGATGTACCCCGTGACCATGGTCTACGATCCACCGCTGGCCTCCGACATCGACTCGCTGATGCTGAAGATCGCCCAGGTAATGATGAAGGTGCACGAAGAATCGCGCGACGGCGACGTGTTGATTTTTCTCTCGGGCGAACAGACCATAAAGGAGTGCGTGGCCACGCTTGAGAGCCTGCCCATCCAAAACACCCTTCACATCGTGCCGCTCTACGGACGGCTCGGCAAGGAAGAGCAGGACCGGGTTTTTCCGCCGCCGCCTGCGGGCAAGCGAAAAGTGGTGGTTGCCACCAATATCGCCGAGACGAGCATTACCATCGACGGAATCACGGTGGTGATGGACTCGGGCCTTGCCAAGATGAACTTTTACAACGCACGCACCTTCACCGCCGCGCTCGAAGAGGGGCCGATTTCCAAGGCGTCAGCAAATCAGCGCCGCGGGCGCGCGGGGCGAACCCGGCCGGGCATCTGCTACCGGCTCTACCCGCGCGATGACTTCGAGCGCCGCCCGCTGTTCACGCTGGAGGAGATCTACCGCACCGACCTGTCCGAGGTGGTGCTGCGGATGGCGGAGCTCGGCATCACCGACTTCGCCTCGTTTGACTTTATCTCGTCGCCGGGCCAGCGGGCCATCATCGGCGCAGTGGAGACCCTGCACGCCCTTGAGGCGTTGACGCCTGAGAATACGCTCTCGGAGGTTGGCCGCATGATGGCCGCCTTTCCGCTGATCCCGCGCCATTCGCGCATGATTGTGGAGGCGATCCGCCGCTACCCCGACGTCATGGAAGAGGTCCTCATCGCCACCGCCTTCCTCTCGGCCAACACTCCCTTCCTGCTTCCACAGGGCGAAGAGGTGGCCGCGCGCAAGGCACACCACCAGTACCGTGACGATCTGGGTGATTTTGTCTCCTACCTCAAGCTCTTCCGCGCCTATCGCTCGAGCAGCGAGCCCGATCAGTTCTGCGCACGCCGCTACCTCGACGCCCGAACCATGGCGGAGATCGCCAACATCAAGGTGCAGCTTGAGGAGATTGTCTCGTCCATGGGGATACCCGTGACCGGCGGAGGGCGCCCGGCGGATTATCTCTGCGCCGTGTCGCGCGGCCACATTCAGTTTGTCTGCGCGCGTACCGGCCGCGGCCAGTACCGAAGCCTCACCGCCGCGCGCATCCTGATTCACCCCGGCTCGGTCATGTTTCGCGAAGAACCCGACTACATCGTGGCCGGCGAGATTGTCCGAACCAGCCGCATGTACGCGCGCTCGGTCTCACCGCTGCGCCGCGAGTGGCTCGCCTCGATCTCACCGGCCCTCGCCGCGGAGCTCTCTCCGCGCGCCGGCGTGGACCGGGCTTCCGGCCGACCGACCGGCCGAGGGCGTGATGCGGGGCGCGACGGGAGCGGCAGTGCCAAACTCGCGGGACACCACGGCGCGGCGGAAGCAGCTGGTGACGCCGGACCACCGGAGCACGGGGGTAGCGGGCGCGACACTACCTGGCAGGTGCAGATTGCGGGAC
>SLTF01000298.1 GCA_007130025.1 Spirochaetales bacterium
ACCGTCGCAACCGATTACAACGCCCTGATCGAAGGCATGGCGTCCGAGCAGATCCACGTCGGTCTGCTGGCCACCACCGCCTACGTGCTCGCCGCGGACGAAGGCTTCGCCGAGGCAATCCTCGCGAGTCTACGGTTTGACGTGGACGACTTCGGGGTGCAGCAACGCCACCTTCCGCTGGTGTCCGGCTACAAGGCGCAACTCGTTGCCGGCGTGAACTCCGGCATCCGCAGCGTGGCTGACCTGCGCGGCAAGCGCATCGCCATCGCGTCGTTCACTTCTACCAGCGGTTTCGTCTGGCCGGCGAACCTTCTCGCCGACAACGGACTCAACCCGGAAACCGACGTGAACTGGGTGAACGTGGGTGGACACGACAACGCCATTCTTGCCGTCTACAACGGCGAGGTTGATGCAGCGTTTACCTTCAAGGATGCGCGCAGCCTGTTCGACAAGGAAGCGTTTCACGCCGATCTGATGAGCAAGGTGGTTCTGGTGACCGATACCACGGACATCCCGAACGACACCATCTCGGTCATCCCCCGTCTCGATCCTCAGCTGAAGCAGCGAATCGCCGACGCCTTCATGAAGATGATGGAAGATCCCGCCGGCCGCGAGATCATGCAGCGAATCTACAACCACGAGGGCTACGCTCCGGTCTCCGATTCGGAATACGACCTGGTTCGCACCTACCTGGCGCGCAGCCAGCAATGGAGCTTCTAAGTCAGTTCTGCGATTGAACCAGGCCCCCGCTCTGCGGGGGCTTTTTTCGTGGGCCGGCGGTAGCTGCGCTCGGCCCTACAGCCACCCTTTCCTGCGGAAGAACCGGATCATACCCAGGGCAATCGCGGCCATGACTCCCAGCGTAACCGGGTACGCCCACGGCAGGGCGAGTTCGGGCATGAAGACAAAGTTCATCCCGTAGACACCCGCCACGAACGTGAGCGGGATGAAGATGGTGGAGATGATGGTGAGCACCTTCATGATGCCGTTCATGCGGTTGCTGATGCTCGAGAGGTAGATCTCCATCGTTCCCGACAGCAGCTCCTGGAGGCTTTCCAGGATCTCGATGATGTGAATCACGTGGTCGTAGAGGTCGCGCAGAAAGACGCGGGTCTCGTCTGAGATTCGCACAACGCTCTGGCGCGAAAGCCGGGAGATCATTTCGCGGGTGGGCCAGAGTGACCGGCGTAGAAAGATCATCTCGCGCTTGAGCGCCTGAATGACGCGCATCTGCTGCGGCTGCGCATCCTCCACCACCGACTCTTCCAACGGCTCGATCCGCTCCTCGAGCTTCTCCAGCAGCAGATAATAGTGGTCCACAATCGAGTCGAGCAGGCAGTAGGCCAGGTAGTCGGCGCCTTTGCGCCGCACAAAACCCTTTCCGGTTCGAATGCGATCGCGGATGGCGTCAAATACATCGCCCGGTTGCTCCTGAAAGGAGATCACCATCCGGTCGGTCAACAGAAGACTCACCTGCTCCGCCTGAATGGTATCGCCTGCGTGGCGCATCATCTTGATCGTCAGAAACAGGTAGCCGTCGTATTCCTCGGCTTTGGGGCGCTGGTCGGTATTGACGATGTCTTCCTGCACCAGCGGGTGGATGTCAAACGCTCGACAGATCTGTCCAACCGCAGCGATGTCGTGTACTCCATCAACGTTAAGCCAGGTGATCTGACCGACTTCCGGCGGTGCGCACGCCTGCTCCACCGTGTCAAGCTGGCGCTCGGCGAACCCGTCCGCGTTGTACACAAACGACGAAAGCCGCACCCCGTTCCCGGTACGGTCACCGATATGAATCGGCGTCCCCGGCGGCAACCCCGCTTTGTGGCGGCGGGGGCGAAGAAGCCTGCGACTGCTGTTGGCTGCCATGGCGATCATGATAGCAGCGCCGCGCGTATATCGCAACGAGGCGCGGGGCGGCGAGGCGAGGATACCGAGAAAGCCGTATATTCTCACCCGATACGGTCGACGGCAGTGCGAAACGACGGTATCGGGAGCAACACGAATGACAACACGATACATCCTGATCGGCGGAACCGGATTCTTTGGTTCCGCGCTTGCAAGCGAGCTGCGCGCTCGCGGGCTCACGGTGGTGACCGTCGCGCGCGGGTCGCGGGGTGCGCCGCTGCAACCCGACGTCCGGCTGGACGTCGTTCGCCAACCGGAACTTCTCGAAAGCATCCTCGAAACTGGCGACACCATCATCTATCTGGCGGGGCTCAGCCCGTTAAAACGACCGGTCGGGGGAAGACGCCGATACCGCGAAGTGCACGTTACCGGGTTGCGCGCGGCATTGACGGCCGCGGTGTCACGAGGCGCACGGCGCTTCGTCCAGGTGAGCGCCCTTGGTGTGCTCTCCGACTGCGGCGCCGCGTACGGCGAGACGAAGGCTCGTGCGACAGCGCTGCTGCGGTCGGTCACTGCACGCACTCCGGGGATGCTGTCGATGGTCGTGGAGCCGTCCGTACTCTTCGGGAACGGAAGCGAGATCATCCGTGCGCTCTACGTGGCTTCCCGCCTGCCGGTGCTACCACTTCCCCGCATTTCGGCGCAGATTCGGCCGATCCACGTGTCCGACGCTGCGAAGCGCCTTGCGGATGCACTGACCGCCCGGAAGCTTCCCGAGCGGCTGGAGCTCGTCGGCCCGGAGCCTCTCGGCTTTCACCAGCTGGCCGCCGCCTACCTGAAGCCACGAGGAACCCGCGTCGTGCTGCTGCCGCACTCATTGACCCGCCTTCTGGTGCGGGTTGCCTCCCACCTGAAGCTGCCCGGAGCGCCCGCCGAGCTCGAGGGGATGCTCGCACTCGACAACGCCGGCTCGCCACCGCAACGGCCGGACGAGCTGATCGCGTTCACGCGGTGGGCGGCGGAGAGCGGGCCGCGGAGACGATAGGACACACACGCACAGCCTTTGGAAGGCTCCAGTAGGTGTACATGTTTCAAGAATTCATGTACACTTATCGCGATGATGATGACGGAGGACATCGTGACTGTCAAACCCAGCGAACTCCGACGGAACCTTTTCGCCCTCCTGGACCGTTGCCTGGAAACCGGAGAGGAACTCTCTGTTCCGCGGAAGAACGGGATCATCCGGATTGCCGCCGAACAGCGTCGACTCACGGTACGCGAGCTGACGGAGCGTCCCGGTGTCCTGATCGACGGCGATACCCTCGATCGGTTCAGCCCTTCGGCATGGTCGCCCGATGCTTTTTCTTGATACGCACGTTACCCTCTGGCTCTACGCTGAGCCGTTGCGCATTCCTGCCGTCACGGCCCGCATGATCGACCGGTGCGAGTTATTCATTTCTCCAATGGTGCGTCTTGAAATGTCGCTGTTGCATGAGATTGGCCGCATCACCCACGATCCTGAGGGAATCGTGGGACGTCTCGCCCGCGATATTGGGCTGACTATTGATACCGGAGGCTGGGCGCGGGCCGCGGAGATCAGCGCTCATCTTTCATGGACCCGAGACCCGTTCGACCGGCTGATCACCGCGCATGCGCTGGCGTATGGGGCACAACTCTGTACACGGGATCGTACCATACACGATCACTACACGAACGCCGTCTGGGCGGAGTAAACCTGGCGTGCGCCGGGGGCTTGAACGGCAGAGAGTGCCAATCACGCAGGAATCAGATCCGTCGTTCGTCCCCTTGCCGGGCTCGCTGCCGGTTTCCGGGCGAGCAGTGCGCTGATCCGTTGCGCCGCTCGCTCGGACTCATCCCGGAGGATAAAGGTGTGCCGGCTGGCCGATGGGTCGAGCTTCATGGTATCGGCGTGCTGCAGAAAGCTCCGGATATCGTCGACCGCGCGGTGGAGAGTGCCGACGCGCGCCAGGCCCGTTTCTCCGGCCATGCGGGCGTTGAGGATCTGCTCGTTCTGGCCAGGCTGCGGAAAGGTGAGCACGGGCTTTCGCAGGCAGAGCGCCTCACTCAGCATCTGGTGACCGGACGGTCCGATGACCGCGCGCGCGGAGCGAAAGTCTTCAACGTAGTTTCCGTTGGTCCGGGGGTAGAGGCGAAAGTCGTAGCCGGGAAACTGGTGAAGTGCCG
>SLTF01000346.1 GCA_007130025.1 Spirochaetales bacterium
AGATGCGCAACACACTGATCACGATCCTCTTCGTGCTGGCCGCGTCGAGCGTTTTCGCGCAGTTTCGCGACACCACGTGGGGCATAAGCCAGGCTGAGGTTGTGGAAATAGAAGGTGAAGCCTTCACCGTAACCGGCGAAGACACGTACGTGCGACGCGTATGGTATAGCGAGCGAACGTTTCTCGATTTCAGCGCAGAGGTATTCTACGCGTTTGAAGACGACATGCTGCTGTCCGCCGGATACCTGTTGCCGGTTGATGCAGGCGCGCGGATCGTGCGGGCTATCGAAACACGCCAGGGACTGCGGCATAGCGCACGAACGCAGGCCGCATTTTTTATCGACAATGAGACTTCAATCAGCGTAAGCATAGTCAACGGGAAAACGCTGGTAACCTATACCGCCGAACGGCTGCTGAATGATCTATTCGAGAAGGACATGGCGCGACAACGAGAGCAAGCAGAAGTTGATTCGGCCGCTTTCTAGCTCGCCAGCGAGGGAAAACCGAGACGGACTAATCGAAAATCTGCAACAAAAAGGAGTAACGGATGGGTGAACAGAATCCCAGCCGGCCGGTTGAGAGCGTTGACCACTCGGCGATTTCGGCAAGAAAATGGGGCGTGGGCTTCGTCGTTTTGGCTATCGCCATTGTCGCGTTCGTTGGATTGACCGGGTTTTTCGTTGTGCCCCCGATTGGGGGAATGCCCGAGGGTGTGACAGTTTGGTATGTTCGGGCCGGCCTGAATCTCCCGTTCGTTTCCTCGCCCGACTCCCTGGCAATGGGCGAAGACGGCCGGCTGTCGCTCATGGGGAGGGCAATGGGTCTATCTGTGTTCACCGATGTGGCGCAAGACCGAATCCTAGGGCGTTTTCCATACTCCGACGCTCTATACCGACAATCCACAGGAGGCAGATCATGGGACTTCTGAACCAGATTATCACCGGCGCGCAGCTCTCGTCATCACAACTATTCCAAGGAGATACCAGATGAGACATTTCGCTCTTGCCGTCGCCATACTGATGATACTCGCGTCGCCCGCGTTCGCGCAGTTTCTTGGCGCTGAGTGGGGGATGACTCGTGCAGAGATCGAACAGAGGGAAGGCCGCCCCCTCGCGATCGAACACGATGCGAACGATCTCGGCGAAACCCTCGAAATACTCATCTATGAGCGACCAATGTTCGAAACGACAGTATCGGTGGAGTTCATAGTCAGACCCGACCATGGGTTGTCGGCCATGACGATTGAGGTCGCAGAGGATCGGTATGATCGCGTTAACAACGCGCTTGTTGCCCGCTATGGTGAACCCTCATTCGGGCTCAAAGGCTACTGGTCGCTTGAAGAGAACTTTGTGTCGCTGGGAGAAATCACGGACGGCACATTCTCCGTGTTCACCATGTTTTCAGGAGAATACAATCCAAGGGAACGCCGCGTAGACGCCTCGGCATTCTGATCTGATCCCAACGATAACTCTCGTCCCCGCCCGACGAAACTCGAAATCGTGATCCTGCGCCGAGGAATACTCAACGCTGACGAGCTCATCGTCGCGCTATCGATCGACAATGATTACCTCGTTACTTCGCGGGTGGCGGACTGAGCAACAGGAGAGCGTTACCAGAGTCTGCGTGCTGAGGAAGAGAAAGTGTCAGAACTCCCAAACTGGAAAGCGGAGTTCTCGGTTTCCGGGTTGACGAACCCATGACAGATCGACATTTCACAGTTGTTGGCCGAAAACGCGAGACGTACGAATCAACTGCGGACGACGTGTTTCACCCCCCCACACAAAAAAACCCGCCACAACCGGCGGGTCTTCTTCCTCTCCTGGAAACCTATGGGCGCTGACGGGATTGAACCGCCGACATCTTGCTTGTAAGGCAAGCGCTCTCCCAGCTGAGCTAAGCGCCCGATGCCGGGAAAGCTACCATAGTGGGGCGTGGGCGTCAAGCGCGTTTGATTATCGGGGCTGATTTTGCTACTATTCGCACCACGGAGATCCAATGAAGCAACGCAAGATCCGCAACATCGGCATCATGGCGCATATCGATGCCGGAAAGACTACCACCTCGGAACGGATTCTCTTTTATACCGGAAAGAGCCATCGTATTGGTGAGGTGGACGACGGTGAGGCCACCATGGACTGGATGACGCAGGAGCAGAACCGCGGCATTACCATCACCTCCGCCGCCACCACCTGCTTCTGGCAGGACCATCAGATCAACCTTATCGATACCCCCGGCCACGTGGACTTTACCGCCGAGGTCGAGCGCTCGCTTCGCGTGCTCGACGGGGCCGTCGCCGTGTTCTGTGCCGTTGGCGGTGTGGAGCCGCAGTCGGAGACCGTCTGGCATCAGGCCGACACCTACCAGGTGCCGCGTATCGCCTATATCAACAAGATGGACCGCATCGGCGCTGATTTCTTTGCCGTCGTGGATGAGATGCGCGAGAAGCTCGCCTGTACGCCCGCCGTCATCTACCTGCCCATCGGGCGCGAATCGGATTTCTCCGGGGTGATCGATCTCATCAACATGAGGGAGATGCACTGGGACTACGAGAACTACGGCTCCACCTTCACCGCCGGGGAGATCCAGGACCAGTACCTCGAGATGGCAACGCAGTGGCGGCAGAAGCTCGTGGATCAGCTCGGCGAAGCGAGCGACGAGATCACCGAGCGCTATCTGGAGGGTGCCGAGATCCCCGCCGAGCTCATCAACCTGACCCTGCGCAAAGAGACCGTGGAGCGCCGCCTGGTGCCCGTGCTCTGCGGGGCGAGTCTTCGAAACATCGGCGTGCAGTCGCTGCTCGATGCCGTGGTCAACTACCTGCCCTCGCCCGAGGAGCTGCCGCCCATCATCGGGCATCACGCCAAGAAGGAGAGTGACGTCGAGATTGTGCGCGGCATGGACGGGCCGCCGCTGGCACTGGTGTTCAAGATCCAGTCCGAACGCGAAGCCGGCGACATCTGTTTTATCCGCGTCTACTCGGGAAGCTTCAAGGCCGGAAGCGCCGTGTTCAACATTGACAAACACAAGCGCGAGCGGATCAACCGGCTCTTGCGCCCCCACGCCAACCGGACCGAGCAGATCGACAGCGTGGAGGCCGGCGACATCGCCGTGGTGGTGGGCTTCAAGCTCGCCCAGACCGGCGACACCGTGGGCAGCGAAGGCATCCCCGTGATCCTCGAGCGGATGCACTTCCCCGAGCCGGTGATTTCGGTGGCCATCGAACCGCAGACCCTCTCGCAGCGGGACCGGTTGAAAGAAGTCCTGGCCATCCTTACCAAGGAAGACCCCACCTTCTTCACCAGGGAAGACCCCGACACCGGCGAGCTCATCATCTCCGGCATGGGCGAGCTGCACTTGGAAGTGCTGGTCACCCGCATCACCGACGACTTCAACGTGCAGGCCAAGGTGGGAAAACCGCAGGTGACCTACCGCGAGTCCATCGCCGGGACCGCCACCCACGTGGAGAAGTTCCACCGCGTGCTCGCCGGCAAGGAGAACGTCGCCGAGATCACGCTGAAGGTAGAGTCGCTTCCGCGCGGCAGCGGCAACCGCTTTGCCTCTGAGGTCTCCAAGGCGGTGCTGCCGCAGGAGTTGCAGGAAGCGGTGCAACGGGGCGTGGAAGGCGCCTTCAGTTCGGGAATCAGCTACGGCTATCCCACCATCGACATTGGCGTCACTCTGATTGACGCGGTCCATAACCCCAATACAAGTACTCCCTTTGCCTTTGAGGCGGCCGCTTCGCTGGGCCTGGACAACGCGTGCAAGCTCGCCGATCCGGTACTGCTCGAACCCATCATGCGCGTGGACGTGATGTGTCCCAAGGACTACCTCGGCGAGGTGATCAACGCGCTGACCATGCGCAGCGGCATGGTGCAGGGCGTGGAGTCGCGCGCCGTACGCGAACACATCCGCGCGGAGATCCCTCTTCGCAACATGTTCGGGTATTCCACCTCGCTTCGCAGCATGACGCAGGGTCGCGGAACCTACGCCATGGAGTTCTCCCACTTCTCCCGCAAATCAGACAAATAGCGCTTCCTGGTTCCGCGCCGGCA
>SLTF01000099.1 GCA_007130025.1 Spirochaetales bacterium
AAGCGCTCACGCTGAACGCGGGTTACGTACATGATGTCCAGCTCCGGCACCACACCGTCGAGACTGGTGAGCTCGCGATACGATACCCCTGCATCCCGAAGATCCTCGAGCAGGTACGAAGGGAGGGCGAGGTGCTGCGGCGAGATAAAGGTGAAGCTCGGTTTGAACTCACTCAAGGCTTGAACCAGCGAGTGGGCGGTACGCCCGAACTTGAGGTCACCCACCAGCGCAATCGAGAGTCCATCCAGCCGTCCCTGCGTCTTGATAATGGAATAGAGATCCAGCAGGGCCTGCGTGGGATGCTGGTTGGCTCCGTCGCCGGCGTTGATCACGGGGATGTCGACCACCTCCGATGCGTACCGCGCGCTTCCCTCCACCGCGCTTCGAAGGACGATGAGGTCGGCGTACATGCTGATGGTCTTGAGGGTATCCGCGAGGCTCTCTCCCTTCTGGAGCGAGGTACCGCCGGTGCCGCTCATCGACAGGGTCTGTCCGCCGAGCCGTTTCATCGCCGTATCAAAAGAGAAGTGAGTTCGGGTGGACGGTTCGGCAAAGACCAGCGCCGCGAGCTTGCCGCTGAGGTCCGGGTGCGCTTCGCCCCGCTCAATCCGGGCCGCAAAATCGAGAATCGATTCAATCTCAGCACGGTTCAGATCGCGCATCGAAATCAGGTTGTTCATCGTGCCTCCCCTGTGTCCGAGGGTCCTTTACCCGAGCTCGCTGCGCTCCAGGCGGTCTCGCGGTACCAGGCCGCCTCGGCGGCCGGATCGGTGGCAGCGTAGATCCCCCGTCCCACGACGATGGCGTCGGCCCCGGCCCGCACCACGGTGGCGGGGTCGAGGTAGTGCTGCCCGAGGTTGTCTCCCGCCTGCGCGCGATGGACTCCCGGTACCAGAAGCAGCTGGCCGGCGGGAATACGGGCGCGCAACGCCCGAAGGTCAGCCTCGTTTTCGCCGTGGCCGATGTAGCCGGCCACGCGGTCACTGCGCCGCGCCCCGGTCTCGATAACGCGCCCGGTGTACTCTTCGGTGATCAGGTTTCCCTGCGAGCTCATCCGCGCGAGCAGCAACGCGCCCTGATGGGGATGGAGGCCCTGGGGATCACCAAAGAGCCCATCCAGAATGGCCTCACCGGCGATCATGTGGACGGTAACCAGATCCGCCCAATCACAGATGCGTGCCGCGCCACCACGGAACTGTTTGCGCACCGTACTGCCGATGTCCGCAAACTTGCGGTCTTCAAAGAGCAGGAGGTCGTGTTCGTGCGCGACCTCTCTCAGGCGGGCAACAAAAGCGCTGCAGTCTCCCTGCATGATATCGACGTGGGTTTTCACCATCACCAGATGCTCCGCGGTCGCCTCGAGCACCGCGAAGAAGCGCTCTGGATCGTCGACGTCGAGGGAGAGCACCAGGTGCGATCGCTTGCGCTCAATTGCCTCCCGCACCCGCTGCGCCGACGGCGACTCGACCGCAGGCGAGGTCTCTTGACTTCGGGATTGCAGCCCGGCGGTGAAGGTGCGAACGGCGTCGGCCTGCGCTGCGGTCAGTTTGCCGCTGTGGCTCAGTTCCGCCACGATCTGGTCCAGGGTAATGGCTGCGGACAGACGGAGGCCGAGGGCAGACAGCTCGTCAGCGGCGTTGGCGCTACGGTCAACCACCACCGCAATGTCCTGCACCACCAGGCCGGCGGCACGAAGCGCATCGGCGGCCTCGCGTTTGCTCCCGCCGGTAGTCACCAGGTCGTCTACCAGGAGGCAACGACTCCCGGCGGGAATGTCACCCACCACCGTTCCGCCGGTCCCCCACGCTTTGGCTTCCTTGCGCAGCATTACCAAGGGAAGGTTGAGCATATCAGCGAGGTAGGTTGCAATGGGAATGGCGGTGTAGGGAATGCCGACAACGGCGTCAAATGGCGGCGGTGGGGTTATCCCCGGTCCGCGGTAGCGTTGGGCGATCAGCTCCGCCATGGCGCGGCAGAGCGTGGGGCGGGTGACCGCCGCGCGCAGATCGAGGTAGAAGGGCGACACCAGGCCGCTCTTGAGCGTGAAGCTGCCGAATCGTACCGCCCCGATCTCGTGCAGCGCGTGAATGAACTCTCGTGTTTCCATACTCCTCCTGTTCATGATTGGTACCGGCACTCACCGGTAATCAACGAAAACCCCGGCAGTAAGTGTAGCCACCACCGCCCCGGTGAGCTGCATTCCGGCAAACGGTGAGTATCGCGCCTTGGTACGGAAGAGGACCGGATCCACGGTCCACTTGTGCGCGGGATCAAGGACTACCAGATCTGCCCGGGCTCCCTCTGCGATTCTGCCGCGGTCGACCAGACCAAAGACGTCGGCCGCGCGGGTTGATGTTAACCGCGGAAGCAGGTGAAGCGGTAAGACCCCACGGTTGACTGCATTGAGCAGCAATCCAAAGGTGGTCTCCAATCCGGGGAAGCCCGACGGTGCGGCGTGATACGGCCGGGCTTTTTCATCCAGAGTGTGGGGCGCGTGGTCCGACCCCACCGTGTCAATGACGCCGTCACGGACCGCCTGTTGCAGCGCGCGCACATCGCGTGGTTCGCGAAGCGGCGGATTCACCTTCCCGACGTTCCCGATGCGATGCAGGATTTCCTCATCCAGAAAGAGGTGGTGCGGCGTCACCTCGGCGACGATGCGCGCGTGCGCCTTCGCCTCGCGGATGATTGCAACCTCTTCCTCGGTCGACACATGAACGAGGTAGAGGGTACAGCCGGTCTCCGCGGCAAGGCGGCACATCAGCCGGGTCCCCTCGACGGTGCATTCGCGCGGCCGGTGTTGGCCGTGGGCCGAGGCGTGATCGGGGAGTCCGGTGGTCTCGGCCGCGTCGAGGCACGCCTGCAGCTCCTCGTGCACCGCCACCGCCAACCCGTGGCGCGCCGCGCACCGCATCACCGCGCGCACCGTCTCGGGGTCGTGGACCACCTCGTTGGAGCTGGTCCCCGCGAGAAACAGCTTGATGCCAACCACATCCGCGGGGCGCCGTTGCAGCATTGCCTCGAGGTCGATGAGGGTATGGTCGGTGGCACCAAGCCAGAACCGCGCATCGACGTTTCCATGCGCGGCACGTACCGCCTCCCGCTTCTGTTCAAGGGCCACCTGGTTCTCGGTTGGCGGAATGGTGTTGGGCATGTCGAAGATGGTGGTGAAGCCCCCGCGCAGGGCGGCGGCTCCCGCCGTCGACCAGTCTTCCTTGTACGCCTGCCCAAGGTCCCGCACGTGGACGTGAGGATCGATTCCTCCGGGAAGCACCAGCAGACCGTTGAGGTCGGCCTCCCGGTCCGCGGCGATCGACGTCGAACCGGCGGCACAGATGATCTCGATGCGGCTGTCACGGATTCCGATGTCCACATCCGCGGCGCGGTCTGGATTGGCGTCCCCCGAAAGAAGATGGGCGTTTCGCAGAATGAGAGTCATCGGGTGCACACCTCCCGGTTTTCCAGCGGCACCCGCGCGCCGGAGGCGTCGCGCCGGTAGACGCCAAACTCAGACGCAGCCAACAGAACCTCACGATCCAGAACCGGCCCTTCGACGCAGACGCGAAGTCCCAGGGGATCGAGGGTGCAGCTTCCGCAGATTCCCATGCCGCATTTCATGTAGCGCTCAATGAGAAACTGTGTGGGAGTGTTGTTGCAGTGGGGAAGGAGGGCCACCAGCATCGCCTCCGGGCCCGCCGCGTAGATGCGCTCGAAGGTTTCGGTCTGTAAGCGGTGCACGGCCTGGTCCACGGCGGTGGTACCGTTCTCCGCCTCCAGGGCGACAATCTGACGAAGCGGCAGATTGGCAAGGCGCTTCCGGCAGAGCAGGGTCGATCTGTCGCGGGCACCGTTCACGAAGGTCACGCGGGCGCTACCAGCCACGAGGGTTTCGGCGAGATAGGCGAGGGGGGGCACTGCGCAGCCTCCGCCAATCAGCAGCGCACTGCCCGAGTGGGCAAAAAAAGAGGAGCCGTAGGCTCCTCGAACGGAAAATCGATCACCGGGCCGTGCCCGAAGCAGCCGGTCGCTGAACGGGCCGATGCGCCGG
>SLTF01000122.1 GCA_007130025.1 Spirochaetales bacterium
CTGCAGGCTACGCTTCGCGGGCAGCGGGAAATCCGGCTTGCGATGGGGTTGAAAGGCCGGCTCGCGATCTTTCTGAGTCGCCACGTTCCGGCGCTCTTCGCGCGAATCATCGCATCTACGCGCGTCACCTGACGCGCAGCACACAGAGGAGGCAGATATGAAACCGGTACAATGGGGAGTTCTTGGCGTTGCGGATCACTACATCAAGCGGGTGCACGTTCCGGTGCGCGACAGCGAGGTATGCGAGGTCCGTGCGATCGCATCGCGAAATCAGAAGAAAGCATCGGAAGCGGCAGGGCGGCTTGGCATCTCAAGCGCCTACGGCAGCTACGAAGAGCTGCTCGCCGATCGGGATATCGAGGCGGTCTACATCCCGCTGCCCAATCACCTCCATCTGGAGTACACCAAAAAGTGTGCGGATGCGGGAAAGCACGTGCTGTGCGAGAAACCAATGGGGCTCAATGCGTCCGAGATCGAGGAAGCGATTGCATACACGGAGAAAAACGGCGTCCTCCTGATGGAAGCCTTCATGTACCGCTTCCACCCGCAATGGACCCACCTTCGTGATCTGGTATCCACCGGTGAGATCGGACGGGTGACCGCGGTGCAGTCGTCATTTTTCTACAGCAACAAGGACCCCAACAATATTCGGAACATCCTCTCCATGGGCGGCGGGGCGCTCTACGATATCGGCTGCTACTGCGCCTCGTCGGCGCGATACGCGACCGGCCTTGAACCGGAGCGAGTGGTTGCGCGGGTGAGCCGGGATCCGGAGTTTGGAACCGACATCCTCAGTTCGGCCATTCTCGACTTCGGTGACGTACAGGCGACCTTTGTCTGCGGCACGCAGAACTTTGGACACCAGCACGTCAGCGTCTTTGGCACCGGCGGGTATATCACCGTGGAACTGCCCTTCAACATCTACCCCGACGTTCCGGTAATCACCGTGGTGCATAACGGCGTCGGACGTCGCGTCGTGCAGAACGGGCCTTCGGATCAGTATGGCCTGCAATTCGAGGAGTTCTCGTACGCGGTGCGCGAAGGGCTTCCGGTTCCAACACCGCCGCAGGACGCGCTGGCGAATCAACGGGTGCTCGATGCGTTGTTTGCGTCCGAGAAGTCAGGCGGGTGGGAGCCGGTGCGATAGGACCAGCAGAAAGCACAATTTTCGCACCACGCGCTACAGCTTGTCGATGAGCATCGAGCACTTGCCCGAAGGAATCGGCAACGTCTTTTTCTTTCTGCGCAGAATATCGATGGTGAAGTAGTAGAGCTTCTCGCTCTCGAGCCGGATTTCCCATCCGCGACCGCTCTTGTTGCTCAGGATGGTGATCATGTTGCGCTTGAGCGAGAGGTTTTCGATTCCCATGATCTCCAGGGTGGGGACGATCCAGTCCACGGTCTTGCGCGGCAGGCTGACAAAGAGGCCGAGCACGTTCTCGATCATCAGCGAAATGGACGAGAGCGCGACGTAGGGCACAAACAGGGGGCGCGGATAGTCCTTCTTCCCGGGCCACTGCGCGGGGCCGTCTTTGCGCGGGGCGTACGCCTCCCAGACGTTCCCGTCGCCGCGACCTTCCGGATGAAGGGTGTCGAGCATGTAATAGAGGTGCCGAATGGCGCACTCGCGCGCGAGCTCGAAGGCGCCGTACTTCTCCAGCCCCTTGATTACCATGAAGGTGAAGGGCGGGTAGACCGAGCCGCGGAACCCCATCCCCTTGTCGCTGAACTCTTCTTCATCCGCGGCCAGGGTCGGAAAGGGATTTTCGGTGCCGAAGGTATCCGCATTCTTCAGGTGAGCCACCATCTTGTCAAAGCGCGCTTCGTTGGGCAGCTCGGCCAAGAGCG
Organism: Spirochaetales bacterium; assembly: GCA_007130025.1. Taxonomy (GTDB): domain Bacteria; phylum Spirochaetota; class Spirochaetia; order DSM-27196; family PWMO01; genus PWMO01. The sequence goes on from SLTF01000122.1 coordinate 1,849, forward strand.
GCCAGAACGATGCGATCGTCTTCACCGTCAGTTGCTCTTCGCTCTTGTCGAGGTCGAAGTAGAGGCCGTTGTCGTCGTTCCACATCAGGTTGTTGATGCGGGTTTTGAGCGAGAAGTAGTGCCGCTTGTACCGAAAGCTCACTTCCTTGTCGTTCAGGATGTCGCCCAGCTCAGACATGTAGAGGGCGTTGATTGCCTGCTGCACGTTGAAGTCTACCGGATACTTCGCCCCCTTGCGCGGGCTGTTGGTCATCATGGTGGCCGCCAGGGGCACCGAGTAGAGTCCGTTCTCCTGCTTGAAGGTCGCTTCGAGCCAGCTGAAGTACTTCTCGAGAAAGGGCATCACGTCCTTGATGCGCTTCTTGTTGCCCATCTTGTGGTACATGTTGTACTCGGCCCAGGCGAAGAGCGGCGGGCCTACACCCTCGGGGTTGTCCTTGGGCAGTACCGCCTTGCCGTCCTTTACGCCGTAATCACATCGGATGGCGCCCGACGACTCCTGCTTCCCGTAGAAGTTGTCCAGCTGCGACGCGGCGGGGAAGATTCGGTTGCTGTAGACGAGGTAGAAGGTCGAAAAGATGGCTTCAAACTGGTTGACGGTAGGGTTTTCGGGATAGTTGAAGTATCGCTGCTGGAGTTTGCTGCGGACCGTTCCCTTGTGCCAGCAATCTTGTATCCACGCCCACGACTGATTGTAGAAATCCACAAAATCCTGGTCGTAGAAGTGAATCGAGGGAAAGTCCTTTCTGACCACGGTCGCTCCTTGCACATCGGCGGCAAAACTGGGCTTAATTGTAACACTCTCTGCCGAAACGTCAAAAGAATTTCGTCGATATGCGTCGGGCAATTGGCCGAAAATATACCGTCAATTCCATTTCATGTCAAATTTTGGATATCCGGCTTCGCTTGACAACGGTGGGACTGAATGCAATGATGCCCCGTTATGGATACGCATGAGCTCCACGTCACCGCCGAGCTGGCTCATATCGAGCTCACCGACGCCGAGACGAAAACCCTGACCGAGGCGGTTGCACAGATGGTGGATTATTTCGCCCGAATGCAGGAGCTGCCGGTCGACGACCTGCCTCCCACCACGCATGCGCTTCTTACCCGCAACCGGCTGCGCACCGACACCGTGCGCCCGGACAGTCAGGCCGACGAGCTCATCGAGAACGCCCCCGACGTTGAAGATCGCTTTATCGTGATTCCCAACGTACTCTGATTCACGCGCGAGTTCCCATCCGAGGGCTCACCGAAGGATTCAACCAGGTGGAATCGTACTGGAAAACGCTACTTACCACGCCGGAGGCAACCGCAAAATACGGTGATTCGGTTCGCGATCGCGACCGCGACCTCGGCGCGTTTCTGGAGTTTGATCCACAGCGTGGTCGCGAAGCAATCGCAGACACCAACGCGGCGGGTGACACCAAACCCGGCACCAGCGCCCAAAGCGCCCCCCTCGCCGGGGCTCCCTTTGCGGTGAAAGACAACATCGCCGTAGCGGGCTTTCGGCTCACCTGTGGCTCCCGCATGCTCGAGGAGTTCTCATCGCCGTACACCGCAACCGCAGTGCAGCGACTCTGTGACGCGGGCGCGATTCCGGTGGGCAAGACCAATCTCGACGAGTTTGGGATGGGTTCGTCCACCGATACATCGGCCCTGGGAGTGACCAACAACCCGTGGGATCGCTCGCGCGTTGCCGGAGGGTCCAGCGGAGGCTCGGCGGTCGCAGTGGCCGCCGGGATGGTTCCCTTTGCCCTCGGTTCGGATACCGGAGGCTCGATCCGCCAGCCGGCAGCGTTCTGCGGCGTCTACGGCCTCAAACCCACCTACGGAGCGGTTTCGCGCTACGGGCTGGTCGCCTACGCCTCGTCGCTGGAGTCCATCGCGGTGGCAGCGGCAGACGTGGATACCACCGAGGCGGTCTTTCGCGCGATGCGCGCGACCGACGAGATGGACCAGAGCACCATCGAATGCCCCGCCGATCTCGCCGATGCATCGGGTGCGGCCGATACGGCGCTGCGAATCGGAGTACTCGGTGGCGAGTTGGGGCTCGACCCCGCGGTGACCGCCGGGTATCAGCGTGCAACCGATGCCCTGAAGGCGTTGGGGTTTGCGGTCACCGAGGTGGATCTGCCCACCATGGAGTACGCGGTGCCGGCGTATTACACCATCGCCGCCGCTGAGGCA
>SLTF01000383.1 GCA_007130025.1 Spirochaetales bacterium
GGCCAACCCGGACAAATTTCCGGACACCCCGGCTCGCTGTCATGTGGTATTTCTCGATACTCAGTTCGAGTGCACCATCACCCTTCGCAACGGCGTTATGGAGTACCGCGACGCACTGGATCGCTGCGGGTGCGACTACGCCATCCGCTGTGCCAGACGAACCTGGATCGAAGCAGCCGACTCCATCAAACCGTTTTCGCAGATCGTTGACCGTGACGGAGTGGAATGCCGCCCTTCACCAGAAGCACTACGCGCGCTGCTGGCGACCTTTGACTGAGCAGCCGCCCTGTCACAACCCGTGCTGTCGGCGATACTCCGTTGGGTTGATGCCGGTCTCGCGGCGGAACAGTTGATGGAAGTACGTTGAGTCCTGCAACCCAACGCGGGCGGCGACTTCGTACATTTTGAGTCGTGGATCGTGCAACAGCTGCTTTGCCTTCTGCACGCGGAACGAGTTGAGCCACGAGACGAAGTTCCTGCCCACCTCCTTCTTGAAGAGATGCCCCAGATAGTTGGGGCTGACGTCGAGCGCCTTGGCAATAGACTGCAGCGTTATCCCGGTCCCGCACATCTGCCATGCGTGGCGAATTGTGCGGCGCACCACCGGGCTGTACCGGTTCAGTCCGGACGCTTCCGCAACCGACACCGCGGCGCGGACACTCTCGGCGAGCCATTGATCAAGCTCTGACATGTTGGTTCGCAACCGGCTCTCGTCGCTCAGGGTCTTGTACGCATTGCCCGAGCCCCCGGTCAGCTCACCGAGATTCTCGATCCTCGTCTGAATCACCACGAGAAGTTTCACATAGGTGGTACGAACGTGTTCAAGCGAAACCGACCGGAACTTCAGATCCTCGGACAGCGAGACCAACAACTGATCGCAGCGCGGCTGATCGGCTTCCTGCACCGCCTCCAGTATCGACGCCTCAAACTCCAGCGGATAGGGAACGTACCCGTGGCTCAGCTGCACCGCCAGAAAGCGCTCGAAATCGCCGTTGTACTCGATTACCCGGTGCTCGGAGGTCGCCGGCAGGTTCAATAACACATGGCGTGCATCCTGATACGACTGCACAACTCCATCAACCGTCCGGCCGGGACGACCGACGCCAACGGCAAGACGAAATCCGAGTTCCGCCTCACACTTTGCGGTCATCTTTCCGATGGCAACCAGGGGATCGCCAGCCTCCGTATCGTCAGCGCTGAGGATCGCGTCGAGAACCGTGTGTTCGCGTTGAACGACAACACACCGCAGTCCCCTGCCCATTCCGCCCTCGATCTGGTTCACCAACCGGTCCATGTCCGTATCGGCAATGTGGGCCACCATCGGGACGGCGGCAGATTTGCCGGCCGATCGAGCACACTGGATGGACAGTACACGATAGCTGTTGCCCTCGATGACGGCATCGAGTTCCTTCATGCGCTTCTTCAGTTGGCCGGCGTCACACCTCCCGCGGATAAACTCGTTGAACACCCCGGCCCGAAGCCCGAGCAGGTTTTCCTTGCGCAGTTGACTCCAGATCTCCAACTTTTCCGCGTCCTGCGTGCGAGCCTGGATACGTCCACGGATTCCCGTCAAGACGTGAGCCAGTTCATCCGACCCGGCGGGCTTGAGAAGGTAGTCGGTGACGCCTGCTCGAATCGCGCGCTGCGCGTAGGAGAAGTCATCGTACGCGGTAAGAATGACAACAATGATGGCCGGATATCGCCGGCGAACCGCATCAGCAAGATCGAGGCCGTCCATCACCGGCATCCGCACATCGGCGAGAATCACGTCCGGAGTCAGCTCGGGAATCACCTCCAGAGCGTGCTGACCGTTTGTTGCCTCGCCGACAATCTCGATACCGTACTCCTGCCAGGGAATGGATTCGATGATGCCCCGGCGGACAACTTTTTCATCGTCAACGACCAGCAGGCGAACCAACGGTCTCTCCTTGAGTGACAACGGGCTGTCGAACGGTAATGGTTGTTCCGGTCCGGGGCGAAGACTCCATGGTGACACCAAATCCCTCACCGTAGAGCAGCCGTATCCGCTCGTGCACGTTTTTGAGGCCCACACCGTGTGAGCCGCTTCTGGCAAACGCGTTCTGAACAGCGGTGGCATCCATACCCGGCCCGTCGTCGTGTATGCGATACACAAGCTGTCCCGTGTCAACGAAGATGTGCACCACCACCGTTCCGGTCCCCCCGTTTCGGTCGACACCGTGGACAATCGCATTCTCAACGAGCGGTTGCAGAATCAGTTTCACCGTTACCAGATCGAGCGCCTCCGGTTGCACGTCAATCCGAAACGCAACCGATCCATCGTGTCGTGCCTGCTGAATGATCAGGTAGTTGGCCAGATGATCCACTTCGCGTTCTACGGTGGTGTTCCGGTCACTCCCATCGAGCGTATAGCGAAACAGTTGGGAGAGCGCTTTGACGAGTTCTCCGGTTCGTTTGGCGTGTTCGAGTCGGGAAACCCAATAGAGCACGTCGAGGGTATTGTACAGAAAATGGGGGTTGATCTGACTCTGCAGGGCGGTCAGTTCGGCCTCGCGCAGTTTCAGCTGGGACGCGTACTGCCGGTTGATCAGATCCTCGAGGCGGGAGGACATACTGTTGAAACTGTGTATGAGTTGCCCGATCTCGTCATCGGGCACCGTTCCGGTATACACGTCGAAGCGACCACTCTCGGCATGGCTCATCAGTTCACACAGTCGCTGAACCGGCGACACAAACCTGCGGAGAAACGCCGTGGCGATCAGCGCGTAGAGCAGGAATACCCCAAGGATCAACAACACGATGGTTCGCTGCACGTTCTGGGTCTGCCGGACAACCGAACGAAGCGGAGTCGCGCTGGCAACAACCCATTCACCGTGGCCCAGCGAGACAAAGGTAATCAGGGACGCGGTTCCCACTACGTCAGCGACAAACTGCCCCGTCCTTCGTCCGGCCTCCAGCTCGTTTGCCACGCGTGCCCGCATCTCTTCGTCAAAACGATTCGAGGACGACGTCGACACCAGAGTGGATCGAGAATCGAGAACCATCAACGCCGTTTGCTGCCCTTCGACGCTGTTGACGAGGATCCTTCGTACGGCCGCAACATCAAGGTTGATACGAATAATGCCAAGATGCACGGTGATGTCATGGAGATCCCTCATCAGGCGAACCAGGGAAAAAACCGGCGTTGCCCGGGCTCCCGCGCCCAGCTGCTGGACGGTTCCGGCCCGCCAGACCGCAGATCCGCCGTATTCAACGATTTCGCTGCGCAGCTGCTCCGGAATCTGGTCCTGCGTTCCCCGTGAGTCGACGACCGTCCCGTTGAAACCGCTGACGTAGATCGAGTGAATGTACCCCTTGGAATGCACCAGCGACATGAGCGAGCGCTCGAGTTGCCGTTTCGGCGAATCGAGCGAATCAGTGTCCGGCGGCGTCTGGGACCACAGCATGCCACGCAGGGCTTCATTCTGGATGAGGAAGAGCGAAAGATCCGAGACATCGTTCATCATGAATCGAATCGTGTTTCCAAGCTGCCGCACCGCCCCACCGTTGAGAACGCGATAATGCTCGGTCATGATTCGGGTTGTTGCCACGTACGAGTACGTGCCCAGAAGGATGACCGGAATCAGCGTGAACGCCAGCGAGAATCCCAGCGCTTTGGTACGGATACTGCGAAAACTGCCCACTGACCGACCCCTTGATGGTCTCTCTATCCTATCCCTTTACCGCCCCCGCTGTCATTCCGGTGATGACTCGCTTCTGAAAGACCAGGTACACCAGAATCGCCGGCGCCGACACTATCACCAGGGCCGCAAAGAGCTGCGTGTACTGCGCCGAGAACTCACCAAAAAAGTGGGTCAATCCCACCGGAAGCGTGAGAAACCGTCTCGAGGAGATGAGAACCAACGCCAGCGGGAACTCGTTCCACGACGAGATGAACGACAGGACGGTCACCGTTGCGATGATCGGTCGACACATCGGCAACACCACGCGGAACAGCGTTGTGTTCAACGAAGCGCCGTCGATGCAGGCAACTTCTTCTACTTCCACCGGTACCGA
>SLTF01000257.1 GCA_007130025.1 Spirochaetales bacterium
GCGGCCATCCCAACCAGCAGCGGGTTGATCCCGGCGGCGAGTGCGATCGCGCTTCCCAGCAGCGATGCGTGCATCAGGGCGAAGCGCAACGTAATGAGGTTGAGCCGAAGCACAAAGACGCCCACCAGCGGAAAGACCGCGCCGGAGAGCATCAGCACCAGAAACCCGCGCGAAACCGGTGCGTACCGCAGCACGTGGAAGGCGTCCAGCCAGCCGAAAAGCTGTATCATCGTGCGTCCCCCGTCATCGCGAAGCCTCCACCGGATGCAGACTCCCGTTGTGAATCGCGACGTGGCGCCATCCGGTTCGGTCCATGGCGTCAAACTCGTGCGTTACCATCACCACGGTGATCTCCTGCTCGTCGGCCAGCCGCTCAACCAGCGCGACCAGCTCGCGCTTTCCCTCGGCGTCCAGGCTCGCGGTTGGTTCATCGAGCAACAGCAGTCGCGCTCCCTGGGCGAGGCAGCGGGCGATCGCCACCCGCTGCTTCTCTCCCCCAGAGAGGGTGCCGTACATGCGGTCGGCGAGCGCGGCGCAGCGGGTGGTCTGCATCGCTTCCCGCATCCGCCGGCGCTTCTCGTTGCGCGACGCGCGGACCGCAGCCACGCCAATCGCGACCACCTCTCGCGCCGATATCGGGAACGTCACGGGCACCGACTCCTGGTTGACGTAGCCGACGCGCGTTGCCCGGTCGCTGTCCGCCGCTCCCTGCACGGCGCCTCCCGCCGTTGGAACCGTGCCGAGAATTGCCTTGAGCAGCGAGGTCTTACCGGCGCCGTTTGCACCGGTGATCAACAGCTTCTCTCCGCGACCCACGCTGAGGTGGACGTTGCGAAGCACTGCGTGTTCGCCGCGGACAACGCTCACGTCCTGCATCGCCAGCACGCAACGGGTGGGGTCAGACTTTGCCTGGGCCGCGATCGCGCGCGCGCGAATGAGGCGATAGGCCGCGTCAGGGTCAACGGCGTCGGCCAGAAGGTCTTCGGTGCGGCAGTCGATGCGGTCTACCAGCGTTGTCGCCCGCCACGCCACCTGGTGGGCGTCGAGCACGGGTACGGCCCGACGGCTCATCACCTCGGTGCAAAGGGTTCCAATACCAAGACGCACGAACAACAGGGCCGCCGCCCGACCCACAATCTTGTCGTAGAGTTCGAAGTCGACCGCACCCTCCCCGCGGTCCGCCCGCTCGGCCAGAAACCGCGTCAGATCGAGCAGCGGGTGGAGCCAGGGGCGCGAGCTGGTGAAGATGGTGGCTCCGTTCTGCGAGAGCCTCAGCACCACGGCTCCGTTTGCCGGCGCGCCGCCGTCGGCTCGTTCGTCAACCCCGGATCGCACGGTCGAGCACCTCGTAGATCTCCTGGGAAGCAACTTCCTGGTAGTTGGCCGTCACGCCTTTCTGCGCGGTAAGCTCCCTGGCCCAACCACGCACCTCGGCAGACCTGCCCTGCACCACCAGCAGCTTCAGGCAGACGTTGCCGCGCAGGTGAAGCTGCAGGTTTGCGGTGATCTCGAGCGACGGAAAGGAGTCGGTAGGGCACCGCTTGAGAGTGAAGCCGTAGGGGTAGATCAGCGACAACAGTGCCGCGATCTCGCGTCCATCGTGGGGTTCGGGCGTGCCGTCGGTGGACTCCTGAGCGAGCTCGCGGCGGACCATGGCGCGAAGCGCTTCGGACCGGTTCGCGTACCCGCGCTGCCGCACCAGCGCGTCGAGGTGATCGACCAGTTCCTGTTCCATCGAGACGCCGAATCGGGAAAGCTGCATGAGGGACCCTCCGTGGCGCGGATTCACCACGGAAAGAGAGTAACACGTTTTCTTGTATTCGTGCTACGCCAGAAACTCCCTCACCCCTTCATCACTCCCAGCAACAACCGGATCAGCAGCCGGAAGCTGCGGTTCATCGCGCCCGTATCGCCCACGTTGATCACGATGGAGCAACCGGAGGCCGGGTCGTACCAGAGGTGGGTGCCGAGCACGCCGATGTGTCCGTAGCAGCGCGGAAGGCGGCGCAGGAACCAGGAGAACTCGCCGAGCCGCAGCTCCATCATGCCCAGTCCGTACCAGAGCCCGCGGTGAAAGCGGTGGCGCGGGTGCATCATTGCCGCGCGGTGCGCGCCCGAGACGCCCTCGCCCCAGAAGAACCGGTTGAAGCGCTGAAGATCCTCGGCGGTGGTCAGTACACCTCCGCCGGCCCAGTCGCAGCTCAAACTGGTGAAACCGCTGATCTCATGACCGTGCAGCCAGACCGGGTCGATTGCCGGCAGCTCGTGGAGAACCCCGGTGGTGTCAAACGCAAGGCGCGAGTCGCTCATTCCCGCGGGTTCGAACACCCACCGATCCAGAACGCTGCCGAAGCTCGCTCCATCAATGCCCTCCGCGATCATGCCGAGCAGCACGTACCCGCTGTCCGAGTAGTGAAACCGCTCTCCCGGCGGAGCAACCGGCTTCTGCGTGTCGCGCGAACAGGCGAGCAGCTCGGCCGGCGTCCAGAGATGGTCCGGTTCAGCGATAACCCGATCGGTGAACCTCTGCCCGCGGGTACGACCGCCGTAGATTCCGGCGAAGTAGTCGGCGACCCCCGACGTGTGGCCCAGCAGCTGCTCCACGGTGACCCGGTCGCGATGATCGGCTCCGCCGAGCACAAAGAGGCCGTCGAGGGTTTCGACAGGCAGGAGCGATGCCACGGGCGTCTTCAGGTCGAGGCGCCCTGCCTCAATCATGCGAACGATTACCGTTGCGGTGAGCAGCTTGCCGATGCTCGCGGTGTGAAAGCGCCTCGGGGCGCCGTCGGCGGTCTGGTTGCCGTATGAGAAATCGACTCCACTCCCCCGATGCTGCAGGCTGACCTGCAGTGGCCGGTCTGGGTACCGGGCTCGGATGGAGTCGAGGTGCTTCGTAAGCGCGTCAAAGCGATCGGTGGGCATCGTTTCCTCTCATACCGGCCACGCCGGTTTAGTCGCCCGGCGGATGACCAGCTCGTCGATCACGGCGTTGCCTTCCATGGATAACAGAAATCGCACGGTCTCGGCGACTTCGTCCGGAGAAATGAGTTCCGAGGTGTCGATGTCCGGCCGCACGTCGCCGATCATCGAGGTATTCACTCCACCCGGCAGCACTGCGTGGACGCGGATGCCGTCGGCGCCGAGATCGCGGGCGGCCGCCTTCGTCATTCCCAGAAGCGCGTGCTTGGACGCGCTGTAGAGCGACTGATCCGCGTAGGCGGCCTTTGCCACCACCGAGCCGATGTTGATGATGCAGCCGCGCGGTGCGGCTCGCAGCAAGGGCAGCGCTTCCTGCATCAAAAAAAAGGGAGCCCGCGCGTTCAGCCCCATCACCCCCTCCCACTGTTCGAGTGTGTAGGATCCGATGGGTCCCGAGACCACAGCACCTGCATTGTTTACCAGCAGGTCGAGCCTGCCGAAGGTCTCAGCAGCACGCTGGATGATCCGTCGCGGAGCCTCCGACTGGGTGAGGTCCTCGGTCGACAGGACGATACCTTCGGGTGTGCCATCGGCGCACAGGCGGGCGGTCTTCTCCAACCCTTCCAGCCCACGGCTTACCAGCAGCAGTCGGAAACCCTGCTTGCTGAGCATCACCGCGATACTGCGCCCGATGCCGCGGGAAGCGCCGGTGACCAGCGCGACAGGGTGTTGGTGTGTCATGCCGATAGAGTACCGCCGGACGGCGGAGACGCACAACCGGTGCCCAGCCCCTTGACCAGCCGTACGACCCCGGGCCAGCATCAGGCATGCAGAACCTGGACGTCTACCGCGCACCCCGCGAGCGCTTTCTTCCCGTATGCGCTGCGGACCTTTCCGCGCGCGGAATGGCGCTGGGGGACCTCGACTTCATCTTTGTCAGCGGTGACGCCTACGTCGACCATCCCAGCTTCGGGCCCGCACTCCTGGGGCGCTGGCTGGAGTCGCACGGCTACTCGGTGGGGGTGATCGCGCAGCCGGACTGGACTACACCCGCCGACTTCGCCCGACTCGGACGCCCGCGGCTCGCCTTCCTGGTGAGCGCGGGCAACATGGA
>SLTF01000394.1 GCA_007130025.1 Spirochaetales bacterium
CGGAGTGTTCCCGGCTGCGGGCCCGACTCGAGGCACGGGGAGTGACAATCGATGCCGCCGCCTGGGTTCGCGAGGACCGCGACCGGTGAGCACAACCGTTCTGGACTGTTCGGCGGCGATGGCACTGGTCCTGCCGGAGCAAAGGTCCGAGGCGGTGTCGCGCTGGTTGGAAGCCCTCCCGCAGGAGGCGGAACTCGTGGTACCCACGCTGTGGTGGTACGAATCGACCAACGTGCTGCTCACGGCTGTGCATCGGGAGGTGATGTCCGCGGCCGAGGCCCGCGAAGCGATGACGGCACTCCGGTTGATCCCGCAGCGAACGCACGAGCCTCCCGGCCCGGCCACGGCCATGCATCTGTTTCACCTGGGTCTCGGACACGTGCTCACCGCCTACCACGCCGCCTACCTCGCCCTCGCGGAGCTCTCCGGCGGCACTCTGCTCACGCTGGACGGGCGCCTTGCGGATGCGGCCGCCGCGATGCAGATCCCGGTGGTAACCCCCGGCTGACCGGCCGGGGTGCAGGCCCAGCCCCTTACCCCTGCTCCATCACCCGCTGTTGCAGGTCGTTCCAGCGGTCGGCAAGGTCAGCGGTGCGGGTGCGAAACTCCTTGTAGAGCTCGAACGTTTCCTGGTACACCGCGTGGCGCCGCGCATCGGGCTCGAGGGTGTCGCCAAGCTGAGCCGTGGCAGCGACGGCATCCGCGGCGTGGGCGTAGACACCGGCGCCGATACCGGCCAGCATCGCGGCCCCCAGGGCGCCCGCCTCGGTAACCAGCGAACGCGTCATCGGCCTGCCGAGGATGTCCGCCGCAATCTGAACCCCCTGAAGGGATTTGCTGCCGCCTCCAACCGCGCGAAATTCCTTTACCTCAACACCCGCCTTGGGAAGTTTTTCGACCGAAAGGTTGAGTGCCAGGGTGTTGCCCTCGACGATCCCCTTCAGGACCTCGCCGCGGGTGGTCTCCACGCTCAGGCCCAGCATCGCCGCCCACGGTCTGTCCTCGAAGTCGGGCGGCCCCATGGGCGCAAAACGTGGAAGGACCAGCACGGGGGCCGGCCGCGCGGGCATCTCGGAGAAGAGGTCGCCGTAGAGATCCCGGCCCGCCTCCTGCGCGGCGCGATGCTCTTCGGCGGCAAAGGTGTCGCGGTACCACTTCACCGCGGAACCGCCCATGTGAAAGAGAAACGAGATGTAGCGACCCGGTACCGCGTGGTGCTCGGTGTTGAGGCCGTTCTGAATCATCACCGCCGGTGCGGGAACCGACGCGTACACCGGAGCGATGGTGGGAAAGGTTCCCATGCCGTACATCGCCATGCCGTCTTCGATCACCCCGCACCCGAGGGCGTTTGCACACTGATCGTGAGCACCGCTCACCAGGGGAATCCCCGCCGTCAGACCAAGCGCTTCGGCCTGCCGCGCGCCCACCGCTCCCACCGGGGTGCCCGACGGAACCGGCCGCGGAAGCTTCTCGCGATCAATTCCCGAGAGCGAGAGCAGGTCGTCGGACCAGGTCTCGCGGGTGATGTCAAACAGCAGGCTGCGGTTTGCCAGGGAGAAGTCCACCGCGGGTTCGCCCCCGAGCATGAAGGTGACAAAGGCCGCCCAGTGCAGGAAGTAGTCGGTCCGGGCGTAGAGCTCGGGCTGGTGCTTTCTGATCCAGAGGAGTTTTGGCAGGGAGTATTGGTTTCCCCAGACGTTTCCGTTGAGGGCGTAGAGCTGATCAACGGGCATGCGGGCTTCGAGGTCAGAGAGGAACTCCTCGCCGCGATGGTCGACGTTGAGGATCGACGGGCCCAGGATGGTGCGGTCGCGCGTCACCGGAACCATGTTCTCGCCCATGGAGGTGACGGCCACCGCACCAATCTCCCGCCCCACCGCCGATGCGGCAACCGCGTCGCGGATCACCGCGTGAATCTGCTTCCAGACGGGTGCGCTGTCGAGCTCGGCGGTGCGCGGCTTTGGCCGCTGGATGTTGTATTCGGTGTACCGAAGCGCGACAATTGCGCCCTCGGGGGTGAAGACCGCCGCCTTGCATCCGGTGGTTCCGACGTCGATGCCCAGAAGATACATCACAAACCTCCGCGAACTGCTTCCCGGGTGCCGGAGATGGCAAAAAACTCGCGAAGCATCCAACGGGTCTTCTCATAGACCGCCTTCCGGGCCGCGGCGGTATCACCGCCGTCCGCCAGCGCCTGCTCGTAGGTCTGCCGTACTTCGGTGCCAATGTTGATCTTGGCGATCCCGTTCTGCACCGCGTCGAGAATACCCTCTTTGGGGATGCCGCTGCCACCGTGCAGCACAAGCGGGATGCCCGCCGCACCGGAGAGGGTCTTCAGGTGGTCGATGTCCAGCCGTGCAGCAACCTTCTTCTGGTGACGAAGTGCTTCCGAAACGGCGCCGTGGATGTTGCCAAATGCAACCGAGAGCCAGTCACAGCCGGTTTCGGCGACAAAGCGTTTGGTCTCCTCCACGCTGGTGAACCCCGAGCGCGTTCGAACGATCTCGTCGTAGGTCATCGTTGGGTCGGCTTCGTGACCAAGCACCGCTCCCAGTTCGGCCTCCACGGGAATATTGGCGGGATGAGCGATCTCCACTACTTCGCGCGTCGCGGCAATATTCTCTTCCAGCGGCAGCCGGGATCCGTCCACCATCACCGACTGGTAACCCAGATCGATGGCTTTGCGGATGAGGTCCTGATAGGGAACGCGCAGATCGTCCTCGTCGATCACCGGGATGTGGTCCTGATGGAGCCGCACGTGGTCGCCGGGATTCAGACGATGAAACTCGGCCGCAATCGCCTCCATGCTCTGTGCCTCGAACTTGATCCACTCCAACCGGGCCACGGCCACCTGGCAGAAGGCATCTTCGTCCCTGGTTGCCTGGATGATCGGCTCCATCATGGGGATGTAGGGAATATTGAAGGCGGGAACAATGACGTGCTGTTTCCAGGCGTTCTTCATGATTTCGTTGCTGAGCATGGGCGTCTCCTTGGTATTTGTGCATGACAACGGCTCCCGCGATGGGGAGCCGTTGCGAATGAGCGTTTCGATCGATCGGTCGACCGATCAGTTATCCAGCGCGTTCAGACGAGCCTGAGTCTCGCGGGCGATTTCCGCTGCCGGACGGTTCACCTGCGTCTGCGCGATCTGCTTCATCTCGTTCAGGATGTTGCTTCGCTCGGGGCTTCGCAGGTGGGTCGGGTACGGAGTCTGCTCAATAAACGCCTGCTCCAGATTCGGGAAGTAGGGATGCGCCGCAAGGTATTCGGGACTACCCAGAACACTCGCACGGTTGGCAGGTTGGTAGACCAGGGCCACATCCTTTACGATCTCAGGATGGAACACGTATCGAAGCGCCGCCATGACCGCTTCCGGGTGTTCAGTGTCCGAGTTGACCATGAATGGCCAGCCGAAGGTGTTCGGCTGAAAATCCGCCTGTGCGCCTTCGCGATACGGCTGAATCATTGCGTCCCACTGCACGCCGTACTCAAGCTCGCGCTGAGTCACCGCAAAAATGTTGATCGCTTCCGGGAAGAATCCCGCCCGACCGCCCAGGAATGCGCCGCGCATGTCGCCCGATGCCCACGACGTTGATTCAGGATTCTGCAGTCCCTCACGGGCGATGGTTTGAAAGAACTCGATCAGCGCGATGCCGGCGGGAGAATCGATCAGCGGAAGACCGGTATCGGTGAACTGTCCACCCATGGACATGTAAATTGAGTTCATCCAGAACGGCGGGTGGTGGGCGCCACCAGGCTGCGCAAATGCGTACTGATCACCGGAGAGCACGTTGCGCTGCATCGCGCGACTGATCTCCAGGACATCGGTCCAGGTGCGCGGCGGTTGCATGCCGGCCTGTTCGATCCAGTCCTTGCGGTATCCCAGGAAGTAGGGTGCGGAATGCACGTTGATGCCGTAGGTTCCGCCCTCGTAACTGGTCAGAGTAAAGGCAATGTCGAAGATGTCGGCGAAGTCGGCCGGGTCTTCCTGCTGCCAGGCGCGCAGATAGGGCGAGATGTCGAGCAG
>SLTF01000251.1 GCA_007130025.1 Spirochaetales bacterium
GAGAAGGTGTAGTCCCGCAACCTCGTTGCCATTGGTGATTTCGTTGTCCGCCCACCGGCGCAACAGATCGTCGGACGTCACCCCGTTGAGCAGTTCTTCCCGCCCCAGCGCACGAAGCGAGCGATAAAACCGCAGCGCGTCCCGATACTCGGAAGCTTCGATCGCGTCAGCGAGCAGCTGCTCAAGCGCATCCTCCGCACGTACCGTGATTTCGTCGAGTTCCGATTCGGAGAACAGGTCCTCCTCGCTCAGAACGGCGAGTCGGGAGAGCGCGACCTCGGGATTCCCCTGCTCGATCCGCTCGCGCAGCTCTTCAACAATGAACTCCCGACGGCGACTGGGGTCCACCGAACGCGTCGCCATGCCGGCGCACGCGGTCAAAGACACCGCCAGGACGACGATCAACGGAATCGAGAAACGGTTACGGGGGGTTCGACGCATCTATTCAGTCCCTATCGACAATATGTCGCTGAAGAACTCGATTGACAAGTCAAACCGGCCGTTTTCACCGACGAGGTATTGTCGCTGCACCAGCAGATCCTGCAGGTACCGCTCACGTACATCGATGACCCCGTCGCGGTCCAGATCCCAGGCCCGGGTCTCAAGTGCTCCAAACACCTCGTAGTACTCTGCGACGCGATCGGGCAGACGTATCACCGTAATCATGGAGAGGGTTCCGTCGCGAAACGTCTCAATCACCTCGAACGAGCCGTCGCCGGTGAGGTCGCGCATCCCTTCAACAGGCAGTCCGTTTTCATACCGCACTACCAAATCGGTCATACCGTCGCCTGTCGTGTCGGTTACGGAACGGACCGGCAAACCGTTTTCCAGTTGTACGATCCGGTTGGGTACGGTGGAGGAAGCGACGAAGTGCTCTGCAAAGGCCGCGTTTCGACGAACGGTTTCGCGATCCAGAATGGTAAACGGCTCCGCGAGTGCCAGCGGTTGCAACGCATCCGGTAAACGCTCTCCGTCGGCACTTCGCCGCGGGTCGGTAAGGCGAGGACTGACCAGCAGGAGATCAAGGCGGTCACCAATCATCCGGTACTCCGACCGGCCACCATCGGCGTCGGAAAACGTAACGCGGCGCACCGAAGGGTATTCGCCGAACTCCAGATGCGAGTATCCGCCGGGACCGAGATGCTCAACCATCCTCGGAAGAAGGGCATCGATGGACATCACAAACTCGGGATACCCATCTCGATTTCCGTCAACCTCCCAGGTTTGCAATCGTCCCCGTTCAAACCTCAGTCGCTGCTCAGGGACTCCCACCCGGGATCGATCGACCACCAGTTCGCCGGTAAAGCCGGATAACCGCTCCACCAGGCGATCACGCATTTCGTCGTCGCCCGCTTCAAAGGCACGGAGGACCAGGTCGTGCTCATCTGCGCCACCAAGCGCGAGAAAACGATCAAACTCCCGCTCCCGCTCCGCGGCGCTCAGCCCGGTGCTCTCCAGCAAGAGCAGGACCGCCACGGGATCCTCCCCACCAAGCTCAAAGTAGCGGTTCAGAGTTTCGCGCCGGTGAGTACTGTTGGGAACGCGGATCAGGTAGCTGAGCAGGAGCTGCCGGTACTCCGGGGTAGGCGCTTCATACCGCCGAACCGCCAGATAATCTCGAAAGCCGGGTACGGGAACGCGCTCGAGAAGCAGGCGGAAAAAGCGCGGATCATCCAGGTAAATGCGAACACCGGCAGCGGCGCGCTGTTCGCCTTCAACCGTTCGCCCGCTTCCGAAGAGCGCCCGCGCGTATTCAAAGAGAAGGTTCCGGTCAAAGAGGGGATCGATTCCCGGTTGCGCAATGATTTCGATTGCCTGACGGTACTCGCCAATGCGGTTCAGCAGGGCCGCCGCGCGAGACCGCGTTTCAGTTTCATCAAAGCGCAGAAAGCGGTTTGCGATGAGTGCACGACGGTACGATTCAACCGCATCCCGGACCAGGCCGGAATCCTGTTCGGCAACCCGCCCGATGAGGACGTGCAGATCCGACTCATTCTCATCGAACTCCAGACCGCGGCGCGCGACATCGGCCGCGCGCACCCGCTGTCCGGCATCGTAGAGCTGGATGGCTTCGTCGGCATAGACCCGCGCGATATCGCGGTCCTGCGCGATCACCGTCGAAAAACCCATCAGGAATACCACTGTGCACAGGATCGTTCTGCTCGTAACCCGCCTCACCTTTCGCCCGGAAATCCGGTGCTCATTCATTACTCCGTTCCGTCGTCCGCCAACCGGCTCACGACCCGCTCAGGGAGCCCAAGCAGCTCCCGCACGTCGAGATCACTCAGGGTTTCCCGTTCAACCAATGCTTCCGCAATGAGAATCAGCTCTTCACGATGCTCCTCGAGGAGACGTCGCGTCTCGTTAAGGCAATTGTTCAAAATGCTCCCGATCTCCCGGTCGATCTCCCGCGCCGTGTGCTCCGAGTAGTCTTTGTGACGAGCGATCTCTTTGCCCAGAAAGATTGGCTCGTCTTCCTGACCGTACGCGATGGGCCCGATCTCGCTCATTCCCCAGTCGGTCACCATCCGTCGTGCAAGTTCCGTAGCCTGCTGCAAATCGTTCTGGGTACCCGTGGTGGTCTCATCGTAGAACATTTCTTCGGCGACGTAGCCGCCGTACGCAATCTTGATGCGGTCCAGGAGCCATCCCTTGCCACGGCTGTACGCGTCTCTCTCGGGAAGCGACATGGCAACGCCAAGTGCCCGTCCGCGGGGAACCACCGTAACCTTATGCAAGGGATCGGAATGCTCACAGTAGTAGTGCATCAACGCGTGTCCGCCCTCGTGGTACGCGGTTTTTCGCTTCTCTTCGATGGAAAGAATCTTTGACTTTCGCGCAACACCCATCAACAGTTTATCGCGGGCTTCTTCGAAATCCTCCATCTCAACGAGATCTCGATCTTTTCGAGCAGCATAGAGCGCTGCCTCGTTGACGAGATTTGCCAAATCAGCCCCGGAGCTGCCCGGTGTTGCCCGCGCGAGCCGCGATACATCAACCGACGCGGCGATGGGAACTTTCGCAATATGAATACGCAGAATCGCATCACGCTCTTCCAGATCCGGCATATCCACCACCACCTGCCGATCGAAGCGACCGGGCCGAAGAAGCGCGGGATCGAGGACGTCGGGCCGATTTGTTGCGGCGAGCATGATCACCCCGTCCTTGGTGTCAAAACCATCCATCTCCACCAGCATCTGGTTGAGCGTCTGCTCGCGTTCGTCGTGACCTCCGCCGTAGCCCGCACCGCGGGTACGTCCCACCGCATCGAGCTCGTCGATGAAGAGAATACAGGGGGCGCTCCGCCGTCCCTGTTCAAACAGGTCGCGTACCCGACTCGCGCCAACACCCACGAACATTTCCACGAAATCCGAGCCGGACATGTGGAAGAAATTGACGTTGGCTTCCCCGGCGCACGCCTTCGCCAACAGCGTCTTTCCGGTACCAGGCATCCCCACGAGCAGTACGCCCTTGGGGATCTTTGCTCCGATCTTGGTGAACTTTCCCGGGTTCTTGAGAAACTCCACCACCTCCTGCAGTTCGTATTTTGCTTCCTTCTGTCCGGCCACATCGGCGAAGGTCGTCTTGTGCCCGCCTTCCTGAAACTTCTTGGCGCGGCTTTTGCCAAACGCGAACGCCTTATTGCCTCCACCCTGCACCTGTCGAAACATGAACCAGATGAAAAAGAAAATGATGACCCACGGCAGAAACTCGAGGATCACCCTCATCGGGGAGATGGGCCGCGCTCCGCCGGAGAATCGCACGCCCTGTTCACGAAGCTGAACCATGAGTTCGGCGTCGAAGTACGGAATGGTTGTGACAAAGATTCGCTCATCGCCGCTTCGGCCCCGCAAGGTTCCTTCAACTTGAGATTGATCGAGGATCTTCACCGACTCGATCTCTCCGGCCGCCAGATGCCCGAGAAACTGCGAGTAGGGAATCTCTTGCCCGGAGCTTCGGGTGTCGGAGAAGAGGAGCACGAGAAACATTCCGAGCACGATGAAGAGAAAGA
>SLTF01000211.1 GCA_007130025.1 Spirochaetales bacterium
AATCACCGCAAATGCTAGCGGCGGACGATGCGTGGCCAGTGGTTTCACCAAGCTTCGGGGCAGTTTTGGTTATTCGCGCAGGAGTTGGGCGAACGTCTCGAAGCGGATGAGTTGGGCCTCGTGAGGGCGCTCAAGAAAGGGGCTCACGTCGTCTACCGCCCGGCGCCAGTTTACCCGGCCAAGGGCGGCCAGCACCATCTGCTTCCAGGTGTCTTCGGTGGCCATTGGCCCCGGCCAGGCGGTCTGTCTCAGCGCCTGGTTCAGGAAAACCAGGTTGGGCGGCGGCCACGTGGCGTCCGAGAGATACCACAGCAGGTCATACAAGTCGCGCCCCTTGGTATACCCTCGAGCGAACACTGCGTGGAGTTTTCCGGCGAAGAGAGACCGACGATCGTAATGGAGCAGATTCAGCATCACGAAGCGTCGCAGCATCCGCGTCTCGACTCCCGCACCGGGTGGCGGATTGGTGTCGAGTTCTACTTTGATGGACAGTGCCTCGTCCCGGTGTCCTGAGATGCCGAGCTCGTGCAACAGACCCCGAACGCGCAGAAACGCCGAACGAACCGCACCCTGTCCGGCCATTCGTGCGTCTATATTGTACGCTTCCCGGCTCAGATCGCGGGTTACGAGCTCGACGTGCCGCTCGAACTCATCGGGAACTCCGGTGGAGACCACGGAGAAATCCAGATCCTCGGAATAGCGGGGCAGTTCAAAGAGAAACCGCAACGCTGTTCCACCCAGGAAGGCCCAGTGCGAAAACGCGCCTGAATCCTGAAGCGACTGCAGAATCCGCGCCTGAAGGTATTCACGCACGATACTGCGCTGTCGCAGCGAATCGGGTTCCGCCGCAATCAGTCGCTCGATTACCGGTTTCATTGGAGAATCCGTCGCAGGCGGTTCACCGCCCGGTCGAGCTTTGCGACTGCGTAACGTTTTGTGGCTTGGTCCATCCGTTGCCAGAACACGTCTGCCTCAACGCGGTCCGGCAGCTGAAGCCGAAGCTCGGCGAGCGCGTTGACGTCGTCACTGTCGGGCGTAAGGTAGAGAAGATCCAGAAGCGCCTTCTCGGGTGTTGCGAGAAACGCGTCGTGCCCGGGAGGGAGGCGCACCGGCTCAAAACCGTGAAAGAGCCGTCGGTGAACGTGTCGAAACTGGAAGCGCCCGATTGCGTTGGTGAGTGTCTCCGGACGGCCGGTCGTTACGCTGGTCACTACCGGAACGTACTCCGGAATCATGCCGTAATGCGCCAGCGCCGATTGCAGACTCACGTACGACCCGCTCCTGAGCCAATTGGCAATCACGAAGGGATGCGTGCGTTCGTGCTGTCCGTGCTCAGCCACCATGTAGACGCCGCGGCGCAACTGCACAATGCGGCCCCGTTCGCACCAGCGGTGAAGCTGCCGGCGAACGTCAGCAGGCGAGCGCTCTCCGGCCAGAATCTGTCCGGTACGAAACACGCCCTCGGGCGGGACCCGTTCTAAGAGTTCCTCGAACATCATTGCAATAACTTGACATATATGTCCGGTTATTGCAATGCGTTGCTTTT
The DNA here is from genome assembly GCA_007130025.1 of Spirochaetales bacterium. Lineage (GTDB taxonomy): Bacteria > Spirochaetota > Spirochaetia > DSM-27196 > PWMO01 > PWMO01. The sequence goes on from SLTF01000211.1 coordinate 1,547, forward strand.
CCGTGTATTCACATCCCTGGACGGCGTACCTGGAGCGAGGGGGAGACTACCCCTTCTGACTCACCTATCCGGCGCCACCGGAATGGTGGACCCACCTGAGGATTCGTACCGCGGTTCGCCGGGTGGCCGAAACGCACTCCGGGACCGGTCTGCCGGTACGCGATGTGAAACTGAAAGACAGTCTATACCGGGGGACTCGGTATTTCAAGGGTCGGGGTCGGATCGGGCATATCAGGAGCGCGGTCTGACTCCGAACCGGTAGCGAGCACCGAGGAGGAACTCAAACAGAAGTCGATTGCTGTCGCTGGGTTTGTAGATGCCCGGTTGAATTTCGCCGTCTTCGAACTCGTCCGCTCGGTCGAGTTCTGAGCCCGGTACGACGCGCAACTCGTTGAATACCGCACCGATCATGGCGCCGGCGCGGAGGTCCCAGGGGCCGATGGTCCGGTCAATGGTGGTGCCGAGGCGGATAGTGTGTTCGAGGGGGTTTTCATTCAGGAGGAAAAACCGTCCGTCTACGTTGCGACGACTGGGAGTTCCGCGGTGTTCGTGCCACGGGTTTGCGGGCGACTTGGAACCGGAGACCACGTACTCGGCGGAGGCGGACACATCGATGCGCTCGAGGGAACGATCGAGGGTAACCATGAAGGCGAGGTTATTCTCTCCGTACTTGTAGCCGATGTAGTTGTCCCGGTAGTCAATGGCGCGCCGACCATCTTCGAAGATAAACTCGATTGCGGGAAAGTAGGTGTACTCGTAGCGTTTGGTACTGAACCGGTTTGCCCGCGCCGTGGTTGCGGCGAAGGTGTATTTGAGCGCGCCTGCATGGTAGAGACCGAGGCGGCCGAACGAGAAGTCGCGGGTTCCGCCGATGGACCATGCCCATTTGTTGACGAACCCGAGCTCTTCGCCCGGAACCAGGAAGTCAAGGTTGATGTCGCCCATAATGAACTGTACGTACCCGTAGCGGTCCGGCCGGGTGACGTCCACAAAGAAACCCATGTGGCTGTTCTCGTCGTCGATTCGGGTCCACGGTTTGCCGGTGGTTGAGTTGACCAGCTGGGTAAAATACATGGGAAGAGGGCTCATAAAGTACTCGGCGTAGAAGTAGTCGTTGAGGTACACGACCGATTCCTGGAACCCGACGCGCCAGTCTCCAAGGCGGATTCCCCACACTTTGTAGTTCGCGCCTCGGTCGAGGGGATTGAAAATTACGGTATCGGGCACCGGGGTCAAGTCGTCGGGGTCGAATATGTCCGGGCTGGCTCCGGGATCGAGATCCCACTCGTAGACCTGTTGTGGCGTCCGGTACCACTTGGAGTTCCGGTTGAGGCCGATCCAGCGCGACTCGTAGAAGAAGAAGCGGTCCTCGTAGCGGAAGTTCAGAATCGCGGCCGGGATATCCCACGAGGAGATGAAGAGTGAGTAGGGCGTGGGTACCTCGTCGCGATGGATCGCGCGGCCAAAGAGCAGCGAGAAGGGTTGAACGTCGATACCGATTGTACCCTGTCGCAGGTCGAAGTAGTGTCCAAACATGTAGGGTTCTTCCGGGACGTACTTGTCGTCATTGACGAGCGACATGTCGAAGAAGAAATCGAAGATACGGGTGTTGTACGATACGGTGAGCCCAAGGCGATCATAAAGGGCGTCCTGGTCGGCGACAAGTTCGCCGTATGGCGTGAGCAACAGCTCGCCGGGCTCCATCTGTTGAGCCGCCACCGGCCGGAACCCGGTTGAAAGTGTGATGAGGAGAGCCAAACCGAGAACACGTGACGTGCTGGCCCACACACCGGGCGTTAGACTCATAGCCAATCCTTTTGCAATCTGGCCGCCGGTTGTCGTGATTACCGAAGCGGGGGCAGACGACTACACCGGTGCCACCATATCACAACCTCCGACGATGGAGAACCGCGACAGGCGGCGCCACACTGCCGGCTTTCGACGCTTCACTCTTTCGTCCCCGGCTGGTTCTTGCTATAGTATCCTCACCGCGAACCGGAGGGACCAGTGGCGATTGTAAGTTTGCAGAACGTGTGGAAGACCTACCCAATGGGCAAGACCGAGGTTCACGCCGTGAACGGGGTGGGCTTTGAGATTGAGAAGGGGGACTTTGTCTCCATTGTGGGTCCGTCCGGGTCGGGGAAGTCCACCATTCTGAATCTGATTGGCTGCATTGACGTGCCCACCTCCGGTACGGTCAGCATTGACGGGCGCGAGACGGGGGCGCTCTCCGAGCGCGAGATTACGGCGCTTCGCCACGCGACGATTGGCTTTATCTTTCAGTCCTTCAACCTGCTGCCGGTGCTGAACGTCTACGAGAACGTGGAGTTTCCGGTGCTGCTGGGTAAGGGGGCGTCGCTTCGAGCGCGCCGCAGAGCGGCGCGCGAGCACATTGACTCGCTGATCGAGGCCGTGGGGCTTTCTCAGTGGCGGACGCACCGGCCGAGCGAGCTCTCCGGCGGC
>SLTF01000452.1 GCA_007130025.1 Spirochaetales bacterium
CTCGGGACCGCGGTCGATTTCGCGCCAATTGGGCACCAGTTTACCGGTACCCGCGACGATGTCTGGTTACGGCAACACGCCTGGCGCTTTGGTTTCTCGCTATCTTATCCCCAGGGCTTCGAGGAGATCACCGGCTACATCTTTGAGCCGTGGCACTATCGCTACCTGGGTCGCGAGACCACCCTGCTCGAACGCGACTTTTTTGGTGGCATCCAGCAGTTCCTGCTCGAGTTTCTGCACCAGTACGGGGACCACTTTCGCTCCCTTCGGACACCCCCGGTGCGGGAGTAGCCACGATGGAGCTGCTTGCCCCGGCAGGAAATATCGAAAAACTGCGCTACGCCTTCCACTACGGCGCCGATGCGGCCTACATCGGCCTGCACGGGTTTTCGCTGCGGACCCGCGCGGACAACTTCAGCACCTCCGACGCCGAGACGCTTCGCGCCGTGAAGGGCAATCGAAGACTCTACTGCGCGCTCAACATCTATTTCTTTGACAACGATATCGGCCGTCTGGACGCCGCCCTCGACCGGGTGGAGCCGGGAGTCTTTGATGCATTCATCGTAAGCGATCTGGGAATCGTTCGGCTTCTGCAGCGCCGCTTCCCAAACACCGAACTCCACCTCTCCACCCAGGCAAACTGCGTCAACGCCGATGCGGTGCGCCTCTACCGTGATCTGGGTTTCCATCGCGTAGTGCCGGGGCGCGAGCTCTCGCTCGCACAAATTGCCGCAATCAGGAGCGCGGTTCCCGAGGTAGCGCTCGAGGTTTTTGTGCACGGGGCGATGTGCCTTGCTTACTCGGGCCGCTGTTTCCTGAGCGCGTGGATGGCCGGTCGCTCGGGAAATCGGGGCGACTGCGCCCACTCCTGCCGCTGGGCCTACCGGGTTGGCGAGGACCCCTCGGCGCGCCCCGAGGTTCCGCCTGGCGCGCTTCCACCCGACGCGATCCACGCGGTGCTGGAGGAAGCCGAGCGGCCCGGTGAGTTCTACCCCATTGTCGAGGGTGAGGGGTTCACCGAGATACTCTCCTCGCGAGACCTCTGCATGATCGACCACCTGCCCGCCCTGCGTGACGCCGGCGTTGACAGCCTGAAGATCGAGGGACGCATGAAATCGGTCTACTACACCTCGGTGGTGACGCGCGCCTACCGCGCCGCGCTCGACTCGATGGCCGCCGTACCGGACGCGACCGTGCTCCCCGACTCGGTGCGCCCCTTCACCGACGAGCTGCAGCGGGTGAGCCACCGCGACTACACCACCGGGTTCTACTTTGGGGACGGGGAGATCCAGAAACCCGCCGCAAGCGGATACCGGCGCGACAGTCTCTATCTCGGAAGCATCGGACGGGAGATTTCCCCGGGACGGTTTATGCTCGAGGTGAAAAACGGGTTTCGCCGTGGCGAGCCGGTTGAACTCCTGGGCCCCAACCGCGCAGCCGTGGTTCTGACCGACTACCGCCTGCTGGACCCCTCGGGCAACCCCGTGGATCGGGTGATTCACCACGGAGAGTGGCAGATCGAACCCGGCGTGCCCGCCCAAGCCCTCGATCTGCTGCGCCGCGCGCTCTGATTCACCCCATCGCGTTCACCCGATTGCGCGGAGCCTCACCGAGAGAGTAGCGAGCAGTTCCTCCACCGCCGCGCACCGACGGCTGAGATAACCGGCAACCACCGGTTCATCCATTCCGCCGCGGAGCCGCTCGCGCACGCGGTCGCGCACGCGGTTGAGCTCTTCGAGTGTGCCGGTGACTTCCTCCGACGCAACGGCGCGACCGCCGACCGTCTCGCGCATTCCCGGATCGCGCATCGCCCAGGCAAGCGCTTCGCTCACCCTGCGGACGGTGCCCCACGCCGATTCAAGCACCAGATCCAGCTCAGACAGGGCGTGAGCAACGGCGAAGATCTCGGGCACCACGGCATCGGTTGCCGATGCGGTAGCGGCAGGCGAAGCCGAACCGCCGACGGTGGCAGAATCCACCGCCGCTGCAATCGCGACCTCAATCGGGCCGTCCAATCGAGGAGGCGGCTCATCTTCGATGTGCACGCTCACCCCATCCGAAACGATGCGCTCGGCAACCGGTTCGCTCACCAGCTCACGATAAAGAGCCGAAGCGTTGGGGAATGACTCGCTGATCCCGAGGATTACCTGCGACGGTTCTTTGCCAATGGAGCAGAGATCGTCCCACACCCGTTCGGCCATCCGCACCCCCGCGGCCGCGTACTCTCGCCGTGACGCCGGGTCGCGGGTCAGCTCGGAAAGGTGTGCAAAGGGGGGAACCCGGTCGAGTGCGCGGATCAAACCTCCCCGCGCAAGTCGCGGAATCAGTGAGACCGCGCTTCGGTGGGCAACTTCAAACACCCCGGCAACCGCTTCCTCGGTAAACGACCCGGGTCCGCGCATTCGACCGTCGATGGTCCACGGAAATACCGACTCCCAGTCGACCACAAGCTCGCGGACGCCGCGCGCTGCGAGGGCAGGGATGATTCGCGAAAGCCGCTCGGCGTGCGGCGGTGCGAAGCTGAGATCAATCGAGATGCGATTGGGAAAGCCGCGGGCACCACTCATTGTTTTCAACTCTATCGCACCCCCGCGGCCGCGCGCAAGCAAAATCGCCCTTGTCTTTTCACACGGTTCGCGGATATGGTGCGGTATGCAGACAATTGAGCAGCGATGGGCCGCCGTTGGACTTCAGGTTCCCCACATCTGGCTCCCCGCACCGGAAACCGACTTGAATCGCTGGGCGGTCATTGCGTGCGATCAGCACACCTCCAACCCCGAGTACTGGCACCGCGTGGAACAGCTTGTGGCCGGCGCGCCGTCCACGCTCTCGCTCATATTCCCCGAGGTCTACCTGGGTTCGCCCGATCGCGCCGATCGCGTTACCCGCATTGCCGAGGAGATGCGCCGCTACGAGCGGGAAGACGTGCTGCGGAATCGCGGTCCCATGGCGGTACTGGTTCAGCGCTCTACGCCGCACGTTCCCCTGCGTACCGGTCTGGTGGTAGCCCTCGATCTCGAGCGCTACGACTTCCGCCCGGACTCTACTTCCCTGATCCGCGCCACCGAGGGAACCATTCTTGATCGGCTTCCCCCGCGCGTTGAGGTACGCCGGCAGGTGAGCTTTGAGCTTCCCCACGTCCTGGTCCTGATCGATGACCCCAATGGAACCGTCATTGAACCGCTCGCCGCCAACCGCGACGGCCTCGAAATGGTCTACGAAACCGAACTCATGCTCGGAGGCGGGGCGGTGCGGGGATACGCCGTGAACGACGAGGCGCGCCTTGGGCGCATCGCCGATGCGCTTGCGGCCCTGGCCGAACCGAGTCGACTGAAGGCGCGCTACGGCCGCGACGACGCGATGCTCTTCGCGGTGGGAGACGGAAATCACTCGCTGGCAACCGCCAAACAGGTGTGGGACGAGCGGAAAGCCGCGGGTGCTGCCAACGATGATCCGGCGCGATACGCGCTGGTTGAACTGATCAACATGCACGACCCCGGCCTCCACGTGGAGCCCATTCATCGAGTGGTAAGCGGGATTTCCTTCGATGAGCTCGCGGCGGCGGTTACCCGGGCCGGCGGAATCGGGACGGAACGGGCAACGCCCACCGACGCTGCCGTTGCGATTGCGTCGGGTACGACTGCCCGGTTTGCCCTGATTTCCGATTCTACCGCCCTGCTCTTTGACGCGAGCGACTCTCCGGAGCAGGCACCGGCGGTGCTGGTTCAAAACCTGCTGGAAGAGCTGGAGCGTGAGCGTCCCGGCACCATCGAGGTAGACTACATCCACGGCACGGAAGCGATCCTTTCGCTCTCTGCCCAGCCGGGGCGGTGCGGGTTCCTGGTCCCGGCCATTCGCGCCGAGACGCTGTTTGGATTTGTCGCCAATCACGGACCCCTGCCGCGCAAGGTCTTCTCGCTCGGCGAGGCGGAAGAGAAGCGGTACTACCTGGAATCGCGGAAGATCGTCTGAGCAAGCACAAACGCGAGCAACCCCAGACAGAGCGATAGAGCCCGCAAATGGCTGCGTTCAATCACGGCGTTTCGCTCGGGGCGGGGAAGTTTGTCGCCGGGGCGCTCGATCTGAGGCTCCGACGGTGCGCGTCCCGGTATCCGAATGATCCCCTCGTCGGGGCGCAGATAGCCGATTCGGCGCGATTCGATGCGAATCTGCTCGGCGTCGCTCTGCAACCGTTCCGCGGCAGCCGCAAGACGGTCACGATCGGTTTCGAGCAGTTCAATATGGGCGCGCAGATCGTCGCGATACCGCTCGATTCGACCGTACGCAACCATCCCCCGCTCACCAAAGGCGAAAGTCAGGAGCAGATACGACCAGAGGGTTACGCAGGCGGCAATGCCGAGGCTCTTTCGGGTCACACTTCAAGAATACGGTTGATTCGCATCGTTGCTTTAGCGCAGACGCCGCGTTGCCCCCCTCGAACCCCCTCTCAAGGCTGATACTCTTGTTGACAACGCGAAAAGCGTTGCAGTACAGTGAGAAACGTGTCAAAACGACCTCCGGCACTGCCGATAAGAAGTAACAGACGCGCAGCGGGGAGTGAGTATGGATCTCGAGCAGTATGGAGTTTGGGTCAAAGCCGGGCCGGAGGACGTCACCGATGAGTCCGAAGAAATGTTTGCCCTGTCCGATGTCGCCGATGACGTAGATGAATCATCGTTCGACGACGAGCGCAGCCTCACCTCGGAAGAGGAAGATCTGCTCGCCTCGCTCGAAGAAGAAGACGAGCTTACGGACAGCGACGATCTCGAACGCGCTTCAGCCCTTGAACGTGAGTCCGCCGAAGAAATCTCCGAGGAATCGTTTTCGTTTGACGATACCGGAGAGGATCTCGACGAGACACTGTCGCTCGATGACTTCTCCCTTGATGACATCGAGTCCGAACTCGAAGTTGAAACGGAACTCGGCACCGACTCCGCATCTTCGGATGACGAAGAGTTCTCCATCGATCTCGATGACGACGAGTTCACCATCGACTCCCTCGAGTCGGCCGACGCCGAACCGTCTGCGAGCCTTTCGGCGCATCTGGACGAGGCCGAAATGTCCATTGGTGACGACGAGATCATCGACATCGATATCGAGACAATTCCCTCCGACGACACAATGGATGAAATATCGGAATCCTCGTTCGCGGTTGAAGACCAGGGTGAAGAGCTCCCGGAGCTCGATCTTGATGAAGAGTTTGACGACGTGGAGGCGGTAACCGCCGAGATGTTGGCTGAAGTCCCGTCCGAAGCCCCGGAACCCGAGGCCCTCGCCGGCATTGAAACCGAACTCGCTTCGATCAAGTCCGAGTTGCAGGCGTTGAAACAGGAGCTCGCGGAGCTGCGGCGTGGCTCACCTTCCCTGCCTCAGGCGGTCGCCGGTACGCAACCGGTTGAAGAGCCCCAGATTGACGCCGGATTCTTTGAGGAAGATGAAGACGAGACAATCGCCCTTACCGGCGACGAACTGGATAACATTCTCAACACCGCCGAGTTCACCGAGGAACTGGGGCAACCGAGTGAGGTTGATGACATCGATCTCGGCCTGGACGCCGGCACTTCCGAAGACGCAGAGCTTGCCGACCAGCCCATCGATGAGATTGTGCTCGAAGAAATGGACTCAGAGCACGGCGATCTTGAGCTTGACTCGATCGATCTGGACTCCGGCCTCAGCATGCTTGACGATACCCTCAGCCCGGGGGATCAGGACGAAGAGATCACCCTTCACTCCGGCGAAGACGATGAGGCCGAGCTTGACACCGATCTGCTGCTCAGCGAGGAAGACGACGACGCAAACTCGATGATGGACGAGCCCACCTCGCCATTCTCCGGATCGCAGGATGCTGTGCAGGAGCTCGCGGACATGGACATTGACTCTGAACTCGCGGGCATCGAAGAGCTGAGCGATGAGGACCTCGAGTCTCCCTTCGCCGTTGACGCGTTCTCGTCCACGGATACCCTGGAGGAGGGCCTCGATCTGGACGACGACGCCCCGGAATCCTCGGACGAGGATACCCTGGTGCTCAACCTCGATGACGACGAAGAGATTGGTGCGCTGGAGCTGTCGGCCGATGACGATGATGACGACGTCGAAGAAGCGCTCTCCCTCGATGAGGATGAAGACGACGATCTCGGAATCGACCTCAACAGCGATGAAGGTGAGGAAGCCTTCACCTTCGGCGAAGAGGTTCTGACTCCGTCGTTTCAGGACCGGGAATCGATGGCTCAAAGCGAAACCGAGAACGAGGCGGCAAGCCTTCCGTCGGACCTTCGCGATGAGATTCGATCGGTCCTGAAATACATGGATCAGCTGCTTGAGTCACTGCCGGAAGAGAAGATCGAAGAGTTTGCGAGATCCGAACACTTTGATGTATACAAACGGCTCTTCGAAGAGCTTGGACTTGAATCGTAGTTGGGTTCGTAGCAAAGGGTAGGTTGTGATGAGTCAGGCAGGACTGTTGCGCCGCGCGATGCGCGTGCGCACCGAAGGCACCGAAAAAAAAAAGCGCTTGACGAACTCCTGCGCGAAGCACCGCTCGTAGACGACTCGCACGATACCCTCGATCCCGAACACGCGGTTGCCGATCTGCTTCGGAGATTCTCGTCCATCCCGGGGGGAATCGAAGCCCCAAGCCAGCTGTTCGCCCTCCTCGCAGAGCAGCTGGACATCGCAAAAGGCGCCCTCCTCCTTCCCGATTACGACGGTACCCACCTTGCCCCGTGGGTTGTCCGTGACATCGACCCCACTTCAGAGCACCGGTTGCGCATACCGGTTTCAATGGTCCGTGGGTATTGCGATTCGTCTTCCATTGCAATTATCGAGCAGGAACAACTGGAGTCCTGGAAGCCGTTTTTCTCCTTCCGGGAGGGGTCAATGCTTCGACGAATCGCGGTGGTGGCCTTCTGCACTAACGGCGAACTCGCCGCCGTGGTCCTGGTTCTGGACTGCCCCTATCTCTCGGTAGAGAGTCTCGCCATCAAGCTCATTGTTTCCGCCATCCGGGAACCGGCTGAAGCGTTGCTGGGACGGAATCAGGAAGCACGGCGCCGGGCGGGGTTTCGTCACGTTCTCTCGGGTACCACCGAAGTGGTGTCGCACGTCGAGGAACAGCGCCGAACCGCCAATCACCAGCCGGTGACCTGCGCCACCGTCTCGGTTTCCGGACTGGTAGACGCGATCTGCGCCGCGTATCCCGGGGCCGACCGGTATCGGGCATCCCAGGACGTGCTGCGGATCATCGGTTCCATGCTCGAAGAAACGGCGGTTGCCGGCCTGTTGGACGACGGACGGATCGTCCTGTCACTGAACTCCCATACCGCGGCTCATGCGGATCTGGTGATTCATCAGCTCGGACTCGGGCTTGGGCAGCTTTTTTGCGAGATGGATGCAACCATCGATCTGGCACCCCGGATCGTGCGTGTCCTTCCCGACGGCCCCTCGGTAACGGAGGCCCTCGGTGTCTCCTGAGGCTCCGCAATCCGCTGCACGGAAGCGATGATTGCGTACTCCCCCGCCCGCTCGGGCGAACTCGCCGTTTCGTACGACGGCCGATGGATTCACTCCCGCTACGATCCCCGCACGGAAGCACGGCGATTCGTTGAACGCGAAACCCCCGCGAGCGGGGGATATCGGGCGGCAGTGATCCTGGGCGACGGTCTGGGATACCTCGTGGATGCGGTCCGCGAGCGCTTGCCGTCCGTACCGGTTATCTGGCTGAACTACCACCGCGATCTTTTTGACCACCGTGTCGCAAATGCCGACGCGATGTGGAGCGGCCATGGCCCACCGGACCGCTTTCTGGATCAATCGCTCCTCGATGATGAGAGCAGCGCCCTTCTGGTGCTGGCGTGGGAGCCGGCGGCGAGGGCCTTCCCCGACGTTGCCGAGCGCTGCCTCGCCGCACTGCGAACCGTCCTTGACCGGCGCACTGCCGTCCTGGCAACGGAAGGGTTCTTCGGTCGACGCTGGCTTCGGAACTCCATTCGCACCGCGCTGGCACTCTGCGCCCGCGGCGCCGCTGAACGGCACCCCGCGATGCGAACGGCCATCTCGGCAGATTCGGTGGTCATTGCCGCTGCCGGGCCCTCACTGACGCGCTCGCTCTCGGATCTGGCGTCCCTGCCGGCCGGCATGCCGATCTGGGCCCTCCCATCGGCCGTTTCGGTCCTGATCAACGCCGGAATTCGCCCCGACCTGGTGGTGGCAACGGATGGGGGGGCCTACGCCATAGAGCACCTCAAGCCGCTTCGAGGGCTTGGGGTACCGGTTGCAGCTCCCCTTTCCGCCGCACTCGACCGCCCGGAAGACGGTTACCCCATTGTTCTTCTCAATCAGGGCTCCTGGTTCGAACGTGATCTGGTTTCATTGCTTCCAACTACCGCCATCGAACTGCCGCCGCACGGCACGGTCGCCGGAAGCGCCTGGTACCTGGCGAGCGCAATCGGCGTTCGCGCCGTCTCCTTCGTTGGTCTCGACCTCTGTACCGCCGATCTTCACGCCCATCCGCCCGGACACCGCTTTGAGCGCATTCTCCGGCCGCTCGCGCGGCGCACCAACCCCCTCTACACCACCCTCTTCCGTCGCTCCGTGGTGGACAGCGAGGTGATTCCCGGCCATTCCGCAGAACGCGCTTGGATGTCCCGTTCGATGCGCGTCTACGCGAAATGGTTTGCCGAAGCCGATCCACCGACACCCGCGGTCCGCGTCCATCCATCTCCGGTGGCGATCGCAATGCCCACCGGGGAGCTGCCCCGCGCAACCGACCCCCGGCGGCCCGATGCGGAATCCGCCACGGTACCGTGGTCGAGCGTCGTCCCGTCTTTAATCGGCGTCCCACACGGCCGGCGGTCTCCGGCGACGCCCGCCGGCCTGCTTCAACCGGCGGTTGACCGCTGGACGAGGGCTCTCGACAACCTGCCGACGGCGTTACGCCGACCGGCGAGGGAGCGGTCGCGCGGGGAGTCACTGGCGTGCGACATTGCCCGCACAATCGAAACGGCGCACTACCTCAACGTGCTGCGGCACGCCCAGTCTGCAGACGCTGAAGCACTCGCCGACGCCTGCCGCGCCACGCTCGCCCAGTGCGTCGGCCGATTGAGCGCAGATGGCTCTGCGGGAGTTCATCCATGAGCGATCTGGAGCACCACCTTGGTGCAATTGCCCGACACAGCGCCGATCTCGCGGATCGGTTGCGACGGGTCGATCCCGCACCACGGATCCGCGTCTTTCCCGCCCGCAGTGGGGTGCTTACCGCCGAGGCGATGAGCGCGGAGGAAGCGCTGCCGGCACGGCTCCTGCATTCCCGCATCGACCCGCAGCGGGAGGCGGAGCGCCTGGTGGACTCAATCGAGCCGCGGGGCTTTATCGTCTGCATGGGCCTGGGTCTGGGGTACCACGTCGCGCGGTTGTTGCAGCACGATACGGTAACGATGGTCCTGGTGGTGGACTATGACCTTGCGATGGTGCGCGCCCTTCTGGAACGGTGGCCGCACGATGCGCTGTTTCGCGATCCTCGCCTCCAGCTGGTTGTCGACGAAGCACCGGCTGTCCTGGCGCAGACGGTGGGGAGCCGGTACGTTCCGATTGTCCACGGTGACCTGCGCGTTTTGAGCCTGCGGGGCCGCGTGGACGCCGATCCCGCTCGGTTCTCCGACGCCGCGCACGCCGTTCGCGGTACGATTGACGCTGCGGTCGGAGACTTTTCCGTACAGCAGATCTTCGGGCGGCGCTGGATGCGAAATATGGTGATCAATCTGGTCTACCCCGGCCACCCGGCGCTGCGGCTTCCGCACCTGGACCGCGTGGTGGTTACCGCCGCGGGCCCCTCTCTGGACGAGCACCTCGGTTCACTGTCGCAACCGGCTCGCACCGATGCCGTCGTGGCGACCGACTCCTCGCTCTCCGTACTCGCCGCGGCGGGAATCCGGCCCGCCATGACCGTCGCGGTTGATGCGCAGCAGATCTCATATCTGCACGCGATGGGCACTTTCGGTTCGTGCGGAACGCTGGTTGCCGATCTCGGGGTCCCGCCGGCGGTCGCGCGCCGTTTTCCCGACGTACACTGGTTGGCCGGAGATCATCCGTTGGTCGCTCTGCTACGCTCCCGGGGTGTTGCCGTTCCGTACCTGAAGACCGGCGACGGCAGCGTCACCCACACCGCGGTCCGGATTGCGCGGGCCCTGGGTGCACGGCAGGTCTCCGTCGTTGGCGCGGATTTTGGCTATCCACGCGCGGCCGCGTACGCACGCGGCTGCTATCTTCCCGTACACGCGGTCCAGCACGGCAGTCGCCTGAAACCCGCCCACAGCCGGCTCTACCGGTTTGTTCTGGATCGCCCCGGCGTCCGGAGCGACGAGGGTGAGGCGGGATTCCGGTACACCACCCCGGTGCTGCAACAGTACCGGACACGACTCGCGGATGCGCTGCAGTCCGATCAGGAACCGCTTCGCAACAGCGAGGCCGGACCATCATGGACGCCGGTACACGCGAGGGCGGTACTCCTGGCGTATGCGGATCAGCTGCACGCCATGGCGGCGCCGGCCGAACCTCTGTGGCGCGCACTTTCCGCGCTCAACTCGGACGAGCAGAACCTCTGGCGAACCCTCTTCCCCCTCGCCGCCTACTACCACCGAAGCGGCGGCTCCGGCATGCCACCGACCGATACCGTCAATCGAGAGTCCCTCCCCCATCCGCTCGAGCAGGCGCGCCGGGAGGCGGTGAGAATGATCCGTCAGCTCGTCGAATAGGCGATGGTTGCGTAGCCCACGAGGTGTTCATCCGGTACCACGTCAGAACTGGTGGCGTAACGGATCAGGCTGCCGTGGTTGGCCCCCCGCATCCGGGCAAACTCAATGGCGGCGGCAGCCGCCCCCGGTGAACAGGCGGAGCGGTGCTTCCGGGCGTGCTCGATTGCGCCTGCCGCATCCCCGGCGCAGCACCGGTCAATGAATCCGCGGTCATTCTCATCCCGCACCCACCGGTGCGCATCGTCGACACAACCCGGACGCGTCAATCCAAAACGTGGTCCATAGTGGGTAAGATCGGTCGAGCCAACCACCGCGACCCGGTCAGACCGCGACCACTGCGCCAGCCGGCGGCCAAGATCCACGGCAAGCGGACCGGCGGGAGCCCGCAGCCAGACCAGTTGCGCCCGGGGGAAGAGATACCGAACGAGGGGAAGGTGGATCTCCACTGAGTTTTCACGGTCGGTATCGTCCTGGGTCGGCAGCTCCGCGCGAATCCAGCCGGTGAGTTCCCGATCCGCCGAAATCGGTCCAAGCGGTGTCGCATACTGCCCTTCCGCGGCAAGCAGAACCGGCGTGTCGGGGCCAAGGTGCCCGCCGATCACCACCACCGTGTCGATCGCCGAATCGAGTTGCTTGAGCCCAAGAAAGGCGAGTTCACCGGAGTACGCCCAGCCCGCATGGGGGACCACCACCGCGGGAGTCGCCACGGTGGTGGATACCGGGAGCGCCGAATCCTCCCACTGCCGACAGTGACGCAGAACGCCACCTCGAGTGGCGGGGTACCAGCCGGAGGAAAGACCGCGGGGACGAACCGATTGCATGGGTTCATCATATCATTGGGTTTCGTCGCCGGAAAAGTGTGCAATTCCGCGCCATTTCCTCTATAATGCGGATGTATGAGTCGCACCTTTTCATCGGCGTACACCCTGTGTGCCCTGCTGTTTGTGCTGGTCCTTTCGGTGGTCTTTCTGATACGGCTGAATGACGGCCGGAACCGGGAAATTGCCGCGGCAGAGGCAAATTTCGCGTCCGTAGTGCGCGATCTGCAACACCATTCTCCTCCGCTTGATTCCGGTGCCATTCAGCGGATACTGGCGGTTTCAACCACAGGACGGGGCACCCTCCGTGCCGTTGCGGTCTTTTCCTTCGAGGGTGGCCTTGAATACCTCTGGACGATGAATCGCAACTACCTCGCGGACGACCTCACCGCGCTGCCGGTACCGCTCTCGCCCGAGTTTCGCTACCATCAACTTACCGAAATCGCCCTGTCGCAGCGTGTTCCCGCCGCCGGCGGACGCACCGTCATCGTGGAGGCGGTCTATCGGGTGATCCCCTCATCCATCTGGTATCGCCTGTTTCATGATACCTTGCTCGCCATCCTGGTATTTGCGGCTCTGACCGTGATCGTAACGGTTGGCGTCCTGCTTGCCGGAGCCGGCAGCCACCGGACGTCCGCCGCGCATGAGATGCTTCGGCCGGCATCCGACGAAATCGTACTCACCCCGGCGCCTCCTCGGGCATCGGCCCCTTCGGGTTCGCCCGACGGGCGCGGCGGTCGGGCGGAAGATCGTCGCGATGACCCGACGGGCATGTTCAATCCGGACAGCGGCGTCACCTACGAGGCCCATCTTCCGCGCCGGCTCGCGCTGGAGCTCGAACGCGCTGCATCAAACGATCAGGACCTTGCCTTCGTGCACGCTCGGTTTCCCGGTCTCTCACGCGGAACCGACGGGTATCGCAGCTGTTCGCGTGCGATGGTGGAACAGTTTCTCTTCGAGGATCTGATTTTTGAACAGGGACAGGACAGCTTTGCCGTGGTGCTGCCAAACACCGATCTCAACCGGGCAATCAAGCAGGTTGAGCATTTCTACTCTGAGATCAAGTCAACCCCGCTTCCGGGGCGGCCGTTCTTTGGCATTACCGCCCGGTCGGGGCGCCTGGTAGAGGCAGACCGGCTGATTCGAGAGGCGCAGCACGCGCTGCAGAAGGCACACAGCGAACAACAGACCATCCTCGCCTTTCGTGCCGATCCACAGAAGTACCGCGACTACGTCGCCCAGCAGAGCGAGTAGCGCAAACCCGCCGAAGGGCTGGAATCGTCAGCTACTCAACCAGATCTTCCACAGGACGCAGCACGCGTTCCGCGATCCACGGGGCAAACTCAAAACGAACCGGGCTCCCCTCTCGATCCACCGGGCTCTCCTCGCCCGTCGGCCGAATCCAGAGTCGATCACCGAGGGCATCGATGGTGAGGGAGAATCGCCGTCCGTCAAAGAGGTCGACATCGATGAGCGCCTGGTCAACCGCGACCACGCTCTGCTCTGCCGCGGCAAAACGTGACCCCTCGAGCGCGAGGATCGCCGTGACCAGCTCTCGTGCCCGCGTCGGTTGGGCGGACGCACGGCCGGCAGGACCATCAACAATCCATTCCCCACCACTCCCCCGCACAAGCCGGTAGGTAAAGCGGCGCGACAGCGCGTTGATATCTCCGATGTCGGATCGAATCTGAATCCCCGCCACACGGTCCTCGGTCAACCCCGGCGGCAAGAGCCGAAGGTCCGACCAGAAGACCGGGCTGCGCTCGAGGGCAAAAAACGGTGCATCGCCAACGCGATACACCTCCGGCCCGGTATCAAAGCGCAGATACCCGCCGCGTCCGGTGTCACTGCGCCGGCCAAAAGAGAGCTCGGCAACATCACGACCGGCGCGGTCAAACAGCCGCACGGAAACCGGCTCATCCACGCCAAACTGCGGCCACCCCGCGGGTGATACGGCAACGCGAGCCTCGGTCTGCTGCTCGCCGAGCGTCTGCAGAAACTCCCCAACGCGGCTCTCCCGCGCGGGAAGCAGGCGTTCATCCAGCGCGATCCACCACCGCTCGGTCCCATCCTGGCCGTGTTCCCGCTCGAGCCGAACCGCCTCGGCTCCGTTTATTTCTACCGTTGTGACCGAAGAGAGGGCCTCGGGTGCGACCAGAAGGATTCCCGCCCCGATGGGTGCGCTACGCCCGGTACGGCCGGCAACACCAATAAGCCAGGTGAGGGCAAGTACTCCAATCGCCAGCGAAAGCAGGAGTACGCGTACTCGATACGTCACGAATTCCTCCGACGGCGAATATTCAACACCACACCCACAACAACAACCGCAACGGGCAGTACGACCGAATTCAGCACCGCCGCGGTTCGCCCGATACGCAGCCTGCGGGACGGGTCCTCAATCCGGTCGAGGCGTGCCTCACCCCGTGGACGGGCGCGCAACGAGGCAAGATCATCGTCAAGCGTAAGCCATCCGGCAATCCGCTCGACTACGTCGATGTTGTGGGCACTGCCCGTGTAGTGGATCAGGTTACTGAGAAAGTTGTCGTCTCCGATCACCACCAATCGCCCCGGGTGGCTCAGCGCCACACCGAGTACATATCGACCGAGGGTAGCGCGAGCGTCACGGTCAAAACCGGACGCCTGCTGCGGCGCGGTGACGAAGGGCTCGCCCATAAGCCACGCCTGACCGGTCGTTTCAAACAGCACCTCAATCCGGTTGTCGTCCGTGAGCCCCACGTCGATGGGACTCGGCCAGAACAGATCGAGACCGGAGAAGCCGGCGGTCACGGGGTGTTCTGCGTTGGCGTTTGTCACGCTCACCCAGTGGGGATAGGGTTGCTGAGTCTGCACCCGCGCGGTTCCAATCTCCTGTGTCACCGGAATGGTCCGATGCGCGCGATCCAGCACCAGCTCATGACGGATGTTCACCCCCCGCTCGCGCAGAAGGTCAAAGATCGCACCGGTGCTCGCCTGCGCCGGAAGGGCCGGGGTGTCCAGATCGACATCTACCCCCGATACCGCAAGAAGTGCATTCCCCCCGCCGTCGAGGAACTCGCGAATCGGCGCCACCGCGTCGGGTCC
>SLTF01000067.1 GCA_007130025.1 Spirochaetales bacterium
CTCTTTGGACTGAGCATCGATTAACTCCTGACCGGCGCCTTTTCACGGCGCTTTTTCACCAACAGACCGGCGTCATCCTTGGAATCGCGCCGCAGCACTTCACCCTGGAAGGTCCACACCTTTACGCCGATTGCGCCGAAGGTTGTATGCGCTTCGGCAAATCCGTACCCGATGTCGGCACGAAGCGTGTGGAGCGGAACTCGGCCGTCTTTCACGGTTTCATTTCGAGACATCTCGGCGCCACCGAGCCGGCCGGCAATTCGGATCTTGATTCCCTGACAACCGGCTTTCATGGCCGACGAAACCGCCATTTTCAGCGTCCGTCGAAACGACGCGCGCGATCGCAGCTGCCGAGCAACGTTGAGCGCGATCACCTGCGCATCGGTCTCAGCTCGCTTGATCTCTTTGATCTTTATCTGAATCTTTTTTCCCGCCGCTTTCTGCAGCGCATTTCCGATCTTTTCAATATTCGCACCCTTGGTGCCAATCACCACCCCAGGTCGAGACGTACTGATAACGAGAGTAATTCTCTGAGGATGACGAACAATCTCAACCTCGGAAATCTCGGCACCCTTCGTCAGCGGATGCTCATCGATAAGTTTGCGCAGCTTGAGGTCTTCATGCAACGTATCCGCGTATTCTCGCGGGTCGACAAACCACTTGGAGCGCCACGTTTTGTTGATACCAAGCCGTATGCCAATCGGATTTACTTTTTGACCCACCTTACGCCCCCGTCTTCTTCATCTCGTCGACAACCGCCAGAATATGACTCATGCGCTTCTGGAGCATATCCGCCCGACCCCGCGCTCGCGGCCACATTCGCTTCATTCGCGGGCCCTCGTTAACCTGAAGCTCTTTCACGTAAAGCATATCCTCATCGAGGTTCTTATTATGATAGAGCGCGTTCGCCGCGGCGGACTGAATCACCTTCTTGAGAATCTTCGCTGATTTGTGCGGAAGATTTTCCAGAATCGCAACCGCCTCAGGATAGGGGCGTCGCCGGACGTTATCCGCAACGCGCCGCACCTTGAACGGTGACACCAGGATGAAGCGCGCAAGCGCTCGGTAGCCGTTTTGGTCTGCCATATCGTCTTTCCTATTCTCTACCGTCTGGAGGCTTTCTTGTCGGAGCCTGCGTGACCACGGAAGACCCGTGTCGGCGAGAACTCACCAAGCTTATGCCCCACCAGATTCTCGGTAACGTATACCGGAACCCACGTCTTGCCGTTGTACACCGAGATCGTGACTCCGACCATTTCGGGAATGATGGTCGAGCACCGGGAGAAGGTTTTGATCATCTTCTTTTGCCCGGAGCGGTTCATTTCAACCACTTTTGCGTAAAGGCTCTTCTCAATGAACGGGCCCTTCTTGATCGATCTGGACACTACCCTCTCCTATTTCCTTCGCTTCACAATAAACTTGCCCGACGATTTTCGCTTCGTCCGGGTCTTATACCCCTTGGTGGGCTGACCCCAAGGGCTAACCGGATGACGACCTCCGGAGGTCTTCCCCTCACCACCACCATGCGGATGGTCAACCGGGTTCATCACAACGCCACGCACTTTGGGTCGTCTACCGAGCCATCGTGAGCGCCCCGCCTTTCCCAACGAAACGTTCATGTGGTCTTCATTTCCAACCGACCCAACGGTCGCGGTACACTTCTTGAACACCATTCGCATTTCGCCCGAAGGGAGACGAAGGGTGACGTAATCTTTCTCTTTGGCTACCAGAACCGCACCGGCGCCGGCGGACCGGGCCATCTGACCACCACGTCCTTTCTGCAGCTCGACGTTATGCACGGTCGAACCCAGGGGGATGCTGTCCAGCGGAAGGCTGTTCCCAAGGCGCACCGGAACGTTTTCTCCATTCTCTACCACGGCGCCTTTTTGAAGCCCCTTCGGCGCGATGATGTAGCGCTTTTCTCCGTCGGCGTACTGCACCAGCGCGATGTTTGCGCTGCGATTGGGATCATATTCGATCGCCGCTACGGTTCCTGGTACGCCCACTTTGTCTCGGCGAAAATCAATTTCGCGATACTTTCGCTTATGACCACCACCACGACGACGCACACTGATCCGTCCGGCGGAATCTCGCCCCGCATGAGCCGGCTTGCCCTTGGTGAGCGACTTCTCCGATTTCCTTTTGTCTACATCTTCGAAGGTCAACGTCGTTTTGTATCGTTGCCCGGGCGTATTTGCCTTATACTTCTTGATACCCACCGATGCCTCCTACGCGCCTTCGAAGATGGCGATCTTATCGCCGGGCGACAGAGTTACCACGGCTTTCTTCCAGCGCGAGGTATAGCCCTTCTTGGCGCGCACCCTTTTGGGCTTGCCCTTCACGTTCGCCACGTTACACGAGACCGGGGTCACCCCAAACAGCTCGCGAATCGCCCCGGTTACCTGCAGCTTATTAGCGCGAAGATCAACACGAAAGGCGTACTTATTCTGCTCACGAAGGAGTGTGGTCTTCTCCGACAACAGCGGCTCGATAATAATCTGATCAGCGGTCATGCCGTCTTCTCCCGCTTCGATGCGTAAAAATCGTTCAGACTCAGGGCTGCCGACTCCATGAGCACCAGTTCCTTGCAATAGAGAAGGTCGTGGGCCCGAAGCCGGTTGTAACTGAGAAACTTCAACCACGGAACATTGGCTGCAGCCCGTTTCACCATCGCGTCGTCATCCTTGAGAATCAGAACCACCCGATCTCCACCGCTCACGTTTCGCATGATGCTCACGAAATCGCGAGTCTTTCCGGACTCAACGCCAAAGTCTTCCACCACCTTCAACGCGTCACCCTGTGCCTTCATACTCAGCAACGACATGATCGCCGCACGCTTCTGCTTGCGGGGAATCGTGTAGGAGTAATCGCGCGGGCGCGGACCAAAGGCGATTCCGCCACCAACCCAGACCGGAGACTGCTTGGTGCCGGAACGAGCACGTCCCGTTCCCTTCTGACGCCACGGCTTTTTTCCGCTCCCCACAACTTCGCTCCGGGTCTTGGTACACGCGGTACCAACACGCAGATTCGCGAGTTCGTTGCGAACGGCGAAGTAGACCGTCTGATCGCTGACTTCACGGCCAAACACGTCATCAGAGAGCGTGATGGTTCGAAGCTCTTTCCCTTCGGTCGAAAAGACCTTTGTATCCATTGTCCGTGCCTCTTCCTAATTCTTCTTCCGCGCGGTGGAAATCAGGACGTAGCCTTCCCGCGTACCGGGTACCGCGCCCTTCACCAGCAGCAGCTGCTGCTCCGCATCCACACGCAGAACCCGAAGATTCTGCATGGTGGATCGCTCTCCACCCATGCGCCCCGCCATCTTCGTGCCTTTCAACACCCGAGACGGAGTTGCCGCCATACCAATCGAGCCATTGGCCCGATGAAACTTGGAACCATGCGTCTTTCGACCCCCATGGAACCCGTGACGGCGCATAACACCCTGATATCCCTTACCTTTGCTGACGCCGACGATATCGACAAAGCGTACGTCCGCAAAGAGCTCGACGGAGAGACTGTCTCCGACGCTGCACTCGTTCTCAAAATCACGAAATTCAACCAGGCGCTTCTTGGGAGAAACCCCGGCTTTTTCGAACTGCCCAAGACGCGGTTTGGTTACCCGAGACGGCTTGGCATCAAATGATCCAAGCACAACCGCCTGGTAGCCATCTCGTTCCGGCGTCCGCAGGTCAACTACCACGTTTGGCTCAACCTTGATTACCGTTACCGGCACGAGCCGCCCCGCTTCGTCGAATACCTGGGTCATACCCAGTTTTTGTCCAATTAAGCCCAACATTGCCGTTCCTTACCCTGCGCTACTGTTTAATCTCGACGTCGACACCAGCCGGAAGCTCAAGCTTCATCAAGGAATCCATGACGGCCGAGGTAGGCTCGATGATATCGATCAGCCGTTTATGCGTCCGCATCTCAAACTGCTCACGTGCTTTCTTGTTCACATGCGGCGAGCGGAGGACCGTAAACTTGTTGATCCGAGTGGGCAGCGGTATGGGGCCGGCAACTTTTGCACCAGCCTTCTGCACGGTCTGCACAATCGACTTGGCGCTCTGATCGATGAGCTCGATGTCGAACCCGCGAAGCCGCACCCGAATTTTATGACTGCTCATTACTCCTCCAAAAGTAGGTGCGCCTCGCCGCAATACACGACAAGGCGCACACCCACGACCTACTCGATAATCTCGATAACCTGGCCGCTGGCAACCGTGCGGCCACCTTCTCGAATGGCGAAGCGAAGTCCCTTCTCCATTGCGATCGGGTGAATCAGCTCGGCAAGAATCTCAGTGTTGTCTCCCGGCATAACCATTTCCTTTCCTTCCGGAAGTGAAACCGAACCGGTGATGTCAGTGGTACGGAAATAGAACTGCGGTCGATATCCGCTGAAGAACGGCGAGTGCCGCCCACCCTCTTCCTTACTCAGGCAGTAGATCGTGCCCTTGAACTTGGCGTGAGGAGTGATTGACCCCGGCTTCGCGAGGACCTGTCCGCGCTCAACCTCTTTCTTGTCCACGCCGCGGAGCAGCAGTCCGGTGTTGTCGCCGGCTTCGCCCTGGTCGAGCAGCTTGTTGAACATCTCGATACCCGTAACGACGGTGTCACGCGTTGGGCGGATACCAACGATCTCGATTTTGTCGTTCAGCTTGATGACACCCCGCTCGATACGACCGGTAACCACGGTGCCACGACCCTGAATCGAGAAGATATCCTCGATCGGCATCAGGAAATCCTTGTCCACCGCCCGCTCAGGAAGCGGGAAGTACGTGTCCATGGCATCGAGCAGTTCCTGGATGCACTTGTTGTGCTCATCGCTCTCAGGATTCTCCATCGCATTGAAGGCGCTGCCTTTCACAATCGGAATGTCGGCACCCGGAAACCCGTAGGAGGTAAGGATGTCTCGCATCTCTTCCTCAACGAGCTCAATAAGATCCGGGTCATCAACCTGATCGGTCTTGTTGATAAACACCATGACGGCGGGAACGCCAACCTGGCGAGCAAGCAGGATGTGTTCTTTGGTTTGAGACATTGCGCCGTCGGTAGCGGAAACGACGAGTACCGCGCCGTCCATCTGAGCAGCACCGGTAATCATGTTCTTGATGTAGTCGGCGTGTCCCGGACAGTCAACGTGAGCGTAGTGACGGTTCGCACTTTCGTACTCAACATGACGGGTATTGATCGTGATTCCCCGCGCCTTCTCTTCCGGCGCGTTATCGATCTCGTCATATTTCATGACCTTACCGCCGCCAAACTTCGAGCAGTACATCGTGATCGCTGCAGTCAGCGTGGTCTTTCCGTGGTCGACGTGACCGATGGTTCCGACGTTAATATGAGGCTTGTTCCTCTCAAACTTGGCTTTGGCCATTACGCCCTCCTTGCCCAATCTTTCGCACGCTTTATTTCACATACCTGACCACGGATACACCGCCACGGTCGGGCACGCCTTTCCCAATTATTGGAGTGACACTACTGAAACCGGTGGATGGAACGAAGAGCAGCAAGAGCCAGAAACGGGATCCGCACGCGTACGCGCGATCACCAGCGGCTGACAGCCGATCAACGCAGGACCACCTTACCATCCTCATTCGTAGCGTTGGCTGCACCACGGACGATCGGTTTGGTCTCTTGACGCTCGTTTACCACAACTCGCGTGAGCGCGAGTGTCGCACGTAGCGACTCAGTGTGTCAAGGCCGTTTCCGGGGAAACGGCCCTTGTTTACCGATATACGATCTCCCGAGTCGGTCCATCTGGTCGACCCGGGTGCACCCTTCCGCCGCTTACCAGCGGTAGTGAGAGAAGGCCTTGTTGGCCTCTGCCATTCGGTGCGTGTCTTCTTTCTTTTTGAACGCAGTCCCGGCCGAATTGAAGGCATCCATCAACTCAGCGGAGAGCTTTTCACTCATGGAGCGTCCGCTCCGGTCCCGAGCAGCTTTAATAATCCAGCGCATGGCGAGCGCTTCCCGTCGCCCATCCCGGATCTCAACGGGCACCTGGTAGGTAGACCCCCCGACCCGCCGCGACTTGACCTCGACCATCGGCTTGACGTTGTCGAGGGCTTTCAGAAAGACCTCAACCGGATTCTGCTCGAGCTTCTTCTCAATCGCCTCGCACGCATCATACATGACGCTCGCGGCGGTCGACTTCTTTCCGTCTACCATCATTCGTGTGATGAACTTGGAGAGCACCACGTTTCCGTAGCGCGGATCGGGAAGAATTGGGCGTGGTGGTACAACTTTTCTTCGTGGCATGAACTCTCTTCCTTACGCCTTTGGCTTCTTGGTCCCGTACTTGGAACGCGCCTTCTTTCGGTCTTCTACCCCGAGGGTGTCTTTGGCTCCCCGGACAATGTGGTATCGAACTCCGGGAAGGTCTTTCACCCTTCCACCACGCAACAGAACCACCGAGTGCTCCTGCAGGTTATGTCCAATACCAGGAATGTAGGCGGTTGCCTCAATTCCGTTTACCAGCCGCACACGGGCTACCTTGCGGAGCGCCGAGTTTGGTTTCTTGGGGGTTACCGTCATTACGCGCGTACACACACCCCGCTTCTGCGGGCAGGACTGGAGCGCGGGGGACTTGGTGGACTTCTGGGTCTTCTTTCGTCCGTTTCTGATCAACTGATTTATCGTAGGCATCGACTAGTACTCTACTCCCTTTCTGATATTGCCGGGTCCGATGTAGACCGGAAATCTACCAACCCGGCGTGATCTTGTCAATACGTTGTCACGAGATAGGCTACAAGACTTCAACTTCCTCTTTCGGCGGATTCTCCGCTTCCAGCTGTCGTTCGCGCTCGCGAGCCTCCAGGATCTGCTGCATGTGCGCATCCAGGTCTTCCCGATTCTCATCGTAGAGCTTGATTTCCCGGTACTTGCGCATGCCGGTTCCGGCCGGGATGAGATGCCCGATAATGACGTTCTCTTTCAGACCGCGCAGGTTATCGGTTGCTCCGGAGATCGCCGCGTTGGTAAGGACCCGGGTGGTCTCCTGAAAACTGGCCGCAGAGATGAACGAATCGATGTTCAGCGATGCTCTTGTGATACCGAGGAGAAGTGGACGACCCACGGCAGGCAGACCACCCTCACGCACCACCTTCCGGTTTTCTTCGTGGAACCGATACTTGTCCACCTGCTGACCAAAAATGAAGTTTGTGTCCCCAACCTGGAGGATCTCAACCTTGCGCATCATCTGGCGGATAATCACCCCGATGTGCTTATCGTTGATATTCACACCCTGCAGTCGGTACACTTCCTGGACTTCGTTCATCAGGAATCGCTGCAACGCATTCTCGCCAAGGATGGCGAGTACGTCGTGCGGATCGGTGTTTCCATCGCAGAGCATCTCTCCGGCACGCACCTCGTCGCCCTCACGCACAAGCAGGTGCTTGCCCATGGGAACCAGATGCTTGTACTCCTTACCCCACGGATCTTCAACAACGATGACCCGCTTGCCCTTCACAATCGGCTTGAAGTGCACGATACCGCCGATCTGTGAAAGCACCGTCCCGTTCTTTGGTCGCCGTGCTTCAAACAGCTCGCCAATGCGTGGCAGACCACCGGTGATGTCGCGCGTTTTCGCGCTTTCCTTGAGTAACTTGGCGAGGGTTCGCCCTGCCTTGACCTTCTCTCCGTTGTCTACGCTCAGGTAGGCCGATCCCGGAAGGTAATAGACGGCAAGTTCCTTTCCGTCCACACCTTCGATGACGATGCGCGGCTGCAGGCTTTCCAGCGTGAACTCCGTGATCTTCTTCTCGACGTTGCCGGTGTCCTCGTTTACCTCTTCTTTCAGAGTGGTTCCCTGAACGATGTCCTTAAAGCGTACAATACCCGCCGCCTCGGCGATAATTGGTTCGCTGAACGGATCGAAGAGCGCAATCGCCTCATCGGCGGCGACAACGTCGCCCGCCTGAACCACGATTTCGGCACCGGAGCGAACCTCCAGGGTCTGATCCTGGGCGACGAGCAGCAAAAGCTGCTCCTTCTGCACGGCGTACGCGTTGTCCGGCGCAAGGATCTCTTCCGAGCCACGTTTGATGATGGGCTGACCACGGCCAACCTTCTCACCGTCACCCGTCAGAATCTTATCCTTCTTTTCAAGCGGAAAGTCGGCGAGGATACGCGCGACCGTCACGAAACCCTTTCGAGTGAAGAGCTTGATTCCCGATTCCAGTTCGACCATGCTGCCGCGAAACGAGCGCACCAGCGTTGGATAGTGCAGACTGGTTTTGCTTTCCTCAGCCGTTCGGGTGGCAGCACCTCCAATATGAAAGGTCCGCATCGTGAGCTGGGTTCCCGGCTGCCCGATGGACTGAGCTGCGATGATTCCAACCGCCTCACCGATGTTCACGGTACGGTTGTCGGCCAGATTTCGTCCGTAGCACTTGCGACAGACGCCAAACTTGGCCTCACAGGTAAGAACGGTGCGGATCCGCACCCGCTCGATCCCCGCTTCTTCGATCATGTCGGCAAGCTCGTCGGAAATTTCTTCGTTTACGTCAACCAGGAGCTCACCGGTGATCGGATGCTTGACCCGTTCCAGCGTAAAGCGCCCACGGATTCGGTCGGACAGCAGTTCAACGATCTCTTCGCCATCCTTGAGCGCTTCCATATTCAGACCGTTGATGGTACCGCAGTCCTCTTCGTTGATGACCACATCCTGTGCGATGTCAACCAGGCGTCGCGTGAGGTACCCGGCGTCCGCGGTCTTGAGCGCCGTGTCGGCAAGTCCTTTTCGCGCACCGTTGGTGGAGATGAAGAACTCGATAACCGAGAGCCCTTCCTTGAAGTTGGACCGGATCGGCAATTCGATGATGTCGCCCGACGGCTTTGCCATCAGACCACGCATACCGGCGAGCTGGCGGATCTGGCTGCGGCTACCGCGCGCGCCGGAGTTGGCCATCATGTAGACCGGATTGAAGCCGTTCTGGTCGTCCTTCAGGTTCTGCATCATCACGTTGGTCAGGTCTTCGTTGGTTGCGCTCCACACCTCAACCACGCGGTTGTACCGCTCTTCGTTGGTGATGTGGCCCTGACGGTACTGCGACTGAATCGCCTCAACGTCCTTGTTGGCCTTTTCGATCATCCCCTTCTTGTCGTCGGGAATGAGGATGTCATCCAGACCGACGGTCGCGCCAAACTTCGTGGCGTACTGGAATCCCATGCGCTTGATGGCGTCGAGCATCTCTACGGTCACGTAGGGCCCAAGGTCTGAGTAGACCCGCGCAATCAGCGCGCGGAGCTCCTTGTCACCGAGCGATTCGTTGATGTAGCCCACTTGCGGTGGAAGCTCCTGGTTGAAGACGATGCGCCCTGCGCTGGTCTCCTGAACCACTCCATCGATCGGCACCTTGATGCGCGCCTGATAGTCGATTGAACGCGCGTCGATGGCGAGGAGCACCTCATCAAAGCCGGTGAAGAGCTTGCCCTCTCCCTTGGCACCGGGGCGGATGCGCGTAAGGTAGTACATGCCCAGAACCATATCCTGGGAGGGAAACACCACCGGCTTCCCGTTAGCCGGGTTGAGGAGGTTGCGCGAGGAGAGCATGAGGGTCCAGCACTCGATCTGGGCGGCCTGCGTCAACGGTACGTGGACGGCCATCTGGTCACCGTCGAAGTCGGCGTTGAACGCATGACAGACCAGGGGGTGCAGGCGGATCGCCTTACCACCAACCAGAACCGGTTCGAACGCCTGAATTCCCAGACGGTGCAAGGTCGGCGCACGGTTCAGGAGAACCGGGTGTTCTTTGACAACCTCATCGAGAACCGCCCACACTTCGGGCGTCGCCTGTTCCACGAGGGTCTTCGCTTTCTTGATATTATAGACAACGTCCTTCTCTACCAGCTTCTTCATGATGAAGGGCTTGTAGAGCTCGAGTGCCATCTTGGTCGGCAGACCGCACTGATGCAGTTGCAGTTCGGGTCCGACGACAATAACCGAGCGACCCGAGTAGTCCACGCGCTTTCCAAGCAGGTTCTGGCGGAACCGGCCCTGCTTTCCCTTGAGCATGTCGGAGAGAGACTTGAGGGGTCGATTGGATGCACCCTTCACCACCCGCTTCTTCTTGGAGTTGTCGAAGAGGGCGTCAACCGCCTCCTGCAGCATCCGCTTTTCGTTGCGGATGATGATGTCGGGAGCGTTGAGCGACATGAGCCGCTTCAGTCGATTGTTCCGGTTGATGACTCGGCGGTAGAGATCGTTCAGGTCGCTGGTGGCAAAGCGTCCACCGTCAAGCTGAACCATGGGCCGCAGCTCCGGCGGAATCACCGGAATCACGTCGAGGATCATCCACTCAGGGCGGTTCCGGCTGTCACGGAAGTGTTCGACAATTTCGATGCGCTTCAAGAGCCGCTTGTCCGCCTTGATGCCCTTCTCAACCATCAGCTGACGCAGTTCCGCAGAGAGCAGATCGAGGTCGAGTCCTTCGAGCAGCGTTCGCACCGCCTCGGCGCCAATACCGGCCGAGAAGGCCATGCCGTAGCGCTCCTTGGCCTCGTTGTACTCCTCTTCGGTCAACAGGTCCATCTTGCGCAGGTCGGTATCACCGGCATCAATGACGACGTACTTCTCGTAGTAGAGAATCGAGCGAAGCGCCGCAATGGTGAGATCGAGCAGCAGCCCCATGCGCGAGGGAACCGAGCGGTAGTACCAGATGTGCGACACCGGCGACGCGAGCTCGATATGTCCCATGCGTTCGCGGCGAACCTTGAAGTGGGTGACCTCAACGCCGCAGCGATCGCAGATTACCCCCTTGTAGCGGATCGACTTGAACTTCCCGCAGTAGCACTCCCACTCTTTGGTGGTGCCGAAAATGCGCTCACAGAAGAGACCGTCTTTTTCGGGCCGCAGGGTGCGGTAGTTGATGGTCTCCGGTTTCTTGACTTCCCCGTAGCTCCACGCGCGGATCTGGTCGGGGGAGGCAAGCTGGATCATTATACTGTCAAAGTCCTGAATATCCCTCATCGGTTGGCCTCCCGGTCCGCTCTTAGAAATTGCTGCCCTGGCGATTGATCAACTCTTCGTCCCGTTCGGTCAGCGGAATTTGCTTGCCCTTGGAATCGAAGATGGAGATGTCGAGCGCGAGCCCGCGCAACTCCTGCACCAGAACGTTAAATGATTCGGGCACACCTGCCGAGCTGGAGGGTTCGCCCTTGACGATACTTTCGTAAATCTTGGCGCGACCGTTCATGTCGTCGCTCTTGATGGTCAGTAATTCCTGGAGCGTGTTGGCGGCGCCGTACGCCTCCAGTGCCCACACTTCCATCTCACCGAGTCGCTGACCGCCGAACTGCGCTTTTCCGCCCAGTGGCTGCTGCGTGACCAGCGAGTAGGGACCGGTGGACCGGGCGTGCATCTTGTCGTCGACAAGGTGGTGAAGCTTGAGCATGTACATGTACCCGACCAGCACCGGGTTCTCAAACGGCTCTCCGGTGCGCCCGTCGTGCAGGACCGTTTTGGAACTGCTTGGCAAGCCGGCCTTTTTCAGCCGCTGTTGAATATCTTCCACCGGCGTTGACTCAAATACCGGTGTTGCGTACCACTCGTCGAGACCCACCGCGGCCCAGCCAAGCTCGGTTTCCAGGATCTGCCCGAGGTTCATCCGCGACGGAACACCCAGCGGATTCAGGCAGAGCTCCAACGGGGTACCGTCGGCCATGTAGGGCATGTCTTCTTCCGGCAGCACGCGGGCGATAACGCCCTTGTTGCCGTGGCGGCCGGCCATCTTGTCACCCTCGCGCAACTTGCGCTTGGTGGCGATGAGAACCTTGACCACCTCGTCGACGCCCGGCGAGAGATCGTCTCCCTCGGAGCGCCGCAGGCGCTGCACGTCGATGACGGTTCCTTCGGTTCCGTGGGGAACGCGCAACGAGGTATCGCGCACTTCCTTGGCCTTTTCACCGAAGATTGAGTTCAGCAGTTTGAACTCGGGGGTGGTCTCGGTCTCGCTCTTCGGCGTGACCTTCCCAACCAGAATGTAATTGGAACCGACTTTTGCTCCAATCAGCACGATCCCCTCGTCGTCGAGCTGGTCAAGCGCCTTCTCCGAGGTATTGGGGATATCGCGGGTGATCTTCTCGGGACCAAGCTTGGTCTCGCGCACCTCGACGGTAAACTCCTTGATGTGCACGCTGGTGAAAACGTCATCCTTTACCAGCTTCTCGGAGATGAGGATGGCGTCTTCGTAGTTGTACCCGTTCCAGGGGACAAAGCCCACCAGGATGTTCCGACCCAGGGCCAGCTCGCCAAAGAAGGTTGCCGGGCCGTCGGCGATGACCTCACCCTCTTTCACCTTCTGTCCGGGCTTGACCACCGGCTTCTGGGTGTAACAGGTGTCCTGGTTGGTGCGCTGATACTTCACCAGCGGATATTCGTCGCGCTCCTGCTTGTTCTTCGCGCCGTCGGGCACCACCACCACCGTCTTGGAGGTGACGTACTCGACCGTACCGGCACGCCGCGCCTTGACGAGAACACCGGAGTCGTAGGCAGTCTTGCCCTCCATACCGGTTCCGACGCGCGGCGGTTCGGGGAATACCAGCGGAACCGCCTGGCGCTGCATGTTGGAACCCATGAGGGCGCGGTTTGCGTCGTCGTGCTCGAGGAAGGGAATCAGCGCCGCTGATACCGAGATGATCTGCTTGGGAGAGACGTCCATGTACTGGATGTCGGCGGGCGGGCGTGTCGTGTAGTCGCCCGACTTCCGCACCGATACCGTCTTGGAGAGGAACTTGCCCGACTTGTCAATCTGGGCGTTCGCCTGGGCGATGAAGTACTTCTCCTCGTCCATCGCCGAGAGGTACTCGATATCGCGGGTCGCGATTCCATCTTTCACCTTGCGATAGGGAGCCTCAAGAAAGCCGTAGTCGTTGACCTGCGTGTAGATGGCCAGCGACACGATAAGCCCGATGTTGGGACCTTCCGGCGTCTCGATTGGGCACATTCGCCCGTAATGGGTATAGTGAACGTCACGAACTTCGAAGCCCGCACGATCTCGCGACAGACCGCCCGGCCCAAGCGCGTTCAGACGGCGCTTGTGAGTGAGCTCGGAAAGCGGATTGACCTGATCCATGAACTGCGAGAGCTGGCTCGAGCCGTAGAACTCTTTTATCGCGGCAACAATGGGCTTGATGGAGACCAGGTCCTGAGGCTTGATGGTATCCGTCTCTTTTTGAGACATGCGCTCTTTGGCGATACGCTCCATGCGAGAGAAGGCGGTTTTGAGTTGATTGGCCAGCAGCTCACCGACACTGCGAATCCGCCGGTTTCCCAGGTGATCGATGTCGTCGACGTTTGACTCGCCGATATACACGTTGATGAGATAGCGCATCGTGTTGACGATGTCTTCCCGAGTCAGAATATGCTCTTCGGGCGGATTGTCATAGTCAAACTTCTTGTTGAGTTTGTATCGTCCCACCCGTCCGAGGTCGTATCTGCGGGTGGTGAAGAACATCGAGTTGAAGTCCTTCTCCGCGGCTTCCACGGTGATGGGCTCGCCGGGCATGATTACGCTGTAGACCGCAGACAGGGCGTCGTCTTTGGTGGGCTCGTCATGCTCCAGGTCATCCCGGGTGAACTTTGCCTCACCGCGATCGAAACAGTTGAGAATCACCTCCGAGTGGAGGGAATCGGGATGGGCAAAGTCAATCACTTCCACGGTGTCGATCTTGCTGTGCAGCAGCTCGTCAACGTCGTGTGGATGGATTTTGTCTCCCGCACGGTACATCTTTTTCTTGGGATCATCGGATGCGTAGATCGCACGGGCGAAGACCTGCCCCACGAGCTCCTCTTTGGTCTCGCGGGAGTCCGAAACGGTCGCGCTGCGCGTCTTGTAGAAGAGGTCAATGATCTTCTCTCGGGTATCAAAACCGAGCGCTCGCAGAAAGATGGTGCCAAGGATCCGCTTCTTGCGGTCGACCTTCGCGTAAATCAGCTCTTTCTTCTGGTCAATCTCAAACTCAAGCCACGATCCGCGGTAGGGAATAATCCGCGAAGAATAAACGCCCTTCTCATGCGAAAAGATCACGCCCGGGCTCCGGTGAATCTGGCTCACCACAACCCGTTCGGCACCGTTGATGATGAAGGTTCCCCGGTCGGTCATGAGCGGAATATCACCCATGTAGATGTCTTTCTGTCGGATTTCGCCGGTTTCCAGAAAGACCAGGTTGATCCGCGCCTTGACCGGAATCGCGAAGGTATGCCCTTTTTGCTTGCACTCGGTTTCAGTGAGCTTGATGTTGGCTTCGTCGAGCAGATAGTGATCGTACTCAAGGCGCATATCGCCGTTCTGGCTCTCAATCGGAAAGGTTGCCTGAAACACCTCTTCGAGCCCCTGAACCGCAATCGGCTCGCCCCGCTGCATCTTCTCGCGCTGCAGGAACTTTTCGAATGACGCCAGCTGGATACTGACGAGATCCGGCAGGTCCATAACCTGGGTGCTCTCAGTTCCCACGAATACTCGCTTCACGGGTTTGTTTCGGTCAAACACTCTCTCACCTCCCCAGTGCCGGCGGCCGGACACAACAACCGCAGGTTACACATGAACAACGGGCTGAAAACACA